>CAVIVB010000019.1:6494-11550 GCA_963645785.1 bacterium | reverse complement strand
GGGCGTTGGAGCTTGTTTTGGGAGGGCGAGCGGATAGTTCGGTTGTGCGTGAGGGGGCGTCGGAGGCGCGAGTTGAGGCGGATTTTCAGGTTCCGAAGGCGTTGTGGGGTCGTATTGGGGAAGTTTTGGGGGAGGCTGGGTTGCCTGAATGTGAAGAGGGGTTGTTGATTGTTCGGCGCACGCTTTCTGCCGCGGGTGGTGGGCGTGCGTGGGTGAATGATGCGGGGACGACGGTTGCGACGTTGAAGAAGCTGGGACGGATTTTGGTGGATGTGCATGGGCCGCGGGCGAATCAGAAGATATTGGAAGAGGGCTTTCAGAGGGGGGCCTTGGATTCGTTTGGCGGGATTTGCGGGAGTGCGGTTTGGAAGGCGTATGAGGCGGCGTGGGGCGAGTTGAAGGCTGTGCGCGGGGAGATTGAGGCGTTGGAAGCGGATGGGGTTCGAGCGGATGAACTCGAGATGTTGAGGTTTCAGGTTGAGGAATTGGACGAGGCGAAGTTGGGGATGGATGATGAGGATTTGGCGGAGCGGCATGCGGCGGCGGCGCATGCGAGTGAGATTGTTGAGGCGGCCAATGAGATTACGGAGGCGCTTGGAGGGGATGAGGGCGCGGCGGAAATTTTGGCGCGGTTGCAGGCGAGGTTTGGGGAAATGGCGCGGCACTTTGGCGAGGCGGAAGGTTGGCAGAAGGAAGCGGAAGATTTGACGGTGCGGTTGCAGGAGTTGTCGCGGAGTGTGGCGGATGCGGTGTCGAAGATCGAGACGGGGGATGATTTGGAGGAGTTGGATGCGCGGCTGACGGTGGTGAACCGGTTGAAGAGGAAGTATGGCGCGGCGGATATTGCGGGGCTTTTGAAGGTTGCGGAAGAGAAGCGGGCGCGGCTGGAGGATTTGGAGGGTCGCGGGGAGAGGCTGGAGGCGCTGGAGAAGAAATGTGCCGCGTGTGAGGGGGAGGTGGCGCGTGCGGGGGCGGCGTTGACGAAGGCGCGGAAAAGTGCCGCGGAAAAGTTGGGGAAGGCGGTCACGAAGGAGCTGCACGGGCTTGGGTTTTTGCAGGCGAAGTTTGGGGTGCGGGTTGAGGAATGTGCCGCGGAGGCGACGGGGTGCGACAAGGTGGCGTATATGTTCGAGCCGAATCCTGGGGAGGGTCCGAGGGAATTGGCGGCGATTGCGTCGAGTGGCGAGACGGCGCGTGTGATGCTGGCGCTGAAGACGGTATTGGCGGCGCATGATGAGACGGACTTGCTGGTGTTTGACGAGATTGATGCGAACATTGGCGGGGAAGTTGGCGAGGCGGTTGGGCGGCGTATGAGGGCCGTGGCGGCGACGCATCAGGTGATTGCGATTACGCATTTGCCGCAGAGTGCGGTGTGGGGAGAAAGACATTTAGTCGTGTCCAAGTCTGTTCAAAAAGGGCGGACGCGGACGGTAATAAGCGAGGTGAAGGGTGAGGACCGCGTGGCGGAAATTGCCCGGATGCTCGGTGGTGATAAACAAACTAATGTGGTAAAAAGACATGCGGAAGAACTCCTATCCATATCCAATTGAATTCGCAGAAGATATTTTTGCGGAGGGTAATACAATTTTGATTGACACGCTGAAGGCGGTGACGGGCTGTGAAAAGCCGCGGATGATGCTGGTGGCGGATGCGAACGTCGTGCAGAAGACGGAGGGGCTTGGCTCGAAGATGGGCAAGTATATTAAGGCGAACGGGATTGAGCTTGTTGATAAGCCGATTTTGCTGGCGGGCGGCGAGCGCGTGAAGGGTGACAATTGGAAGAGTGCGTCGTGGATTGAGCAGGCGATGCTAGCGGCGCAGATTGGGCATAATGACTGTTTGGTCGCGATGGGCGGCGGGACGGTTTTGGACGTGGCGAGTTATGCGGGGGCGCAGGTGCGCGGCGGTGTGAAGATTGTGAAGATCCCGACGACGCTTGCGGCGCAGGTGGATGCGGCGTATGCGGATAATGCGGCGATGGACTATCCGGGGATTAAGGATGCGTATCGGATTGTGAGTGCGCCGAGTGCGGTGATAGTGGATACGGCGTTTGTGAAGACGGTGGTGGACGCGGTGTGGCGCGGCGGATTTGCGGAGTGCTTGCGTATTGCGTTGCCGTCGGACGGGCCGCTGACGAAGAAGTTGATTTCGCATATGGATTCGTTCAAGGCGCGGGATGAGAAGTATTGGGGCGAGATTGTGCAGGCGTTGGTGGCGGCGCGGATGAAGAAGGGTGAGACGCACTTTGCGCAGTGGGGGGCGTTTCGGTTGGAGGCGATGAGTTCGTTCAAGTTGCCGCATGGGTATGCGACGGCGATTGGGATTGTGATGGAAGCGAATTACGCGATGAACAAGGGCGTGATGAGCGAGAAGGATCGCAATACGATTGTGAATACGTTGGAGGAATGTGGGGCGTTGGAGGGCGCGGTGCATTCGCGCCATTTGGTGACGCAGGCTGATAGCGTTTTGCAAGGGCTTGATGCGTGGAAGCTGGCAATGGGGGGCGAGGCGATTGTGATTCCGACGGGGCTTGGTAAGAGCGTTGTGGAGGAGACGGTCGATCGCGAGATGATGAAGAAGTCACTGCAGATGATCAAGTAAGTAAGGAAACGATTTATGAAAAAGTTACTCATCCTATTGGGCAGCGTATGCGCGTTCGCGAGTTTGAACGCGGCAAATGTTGTGGACGTTAAGGTGAAGATTCTAGACGGCTTTGGGGGCGACACGGGGTCGGTTGCGACGCGGTGTCAGACCAAGGTTGGGGAAGAATATGATCCTGTGACGGTGACGCGCGATGTGAATGCGTTGAAGGACTCTGGGGAGTTTGAGGAGATTGATGCGGATGCGCAGCGTTTGGCCGATGGGGTTGAGGTGACGTTCCTTATTAAGCGGAAGGTGCGTTATCAGGCGCCATTGGTGGTGAAGGGTTGTGATTATTTTAGTGAGTCGCGCGTGGCGAAGGAGTCGGAGCTGAAGGATGGGTATTTGTATGGCGAAGGGGATTTGGCGGCGGCCGCGGCGAAAGTGCGTTTGGCGTATCAGAAGAAGTATTATCTCGATGCGAAGGTGACGCCGATTGTGACGCCGCTGGAGAGCGGGAACAATGCGACGATTACGTTTATGGTGGATGAAGGAGCGCGGCAGAAATTCCGTTCGTTCATTTTTGAAGGCGCGCCGCACATCGTGAAGGGGGCGTGGTGGAAGTCGGCTTGGTGGGAGCCGGGCGAAGGCGAGATTGATGAGGCGGAATTGCGCGAGGCGATTCAGGATTATCCGTGGTGGAATCCGATTGGGTGGTTCACGGATTCGCCGGTGACGGTGGAGCAGCAGGCGCAGTGCTCGGCGAAGATTGCTGAGATTTTCCGTAATCATGGTTATTTGGATGTGCAGGTTGCGTTGCCGGAGCGGAGTGCGTGTGAGGATGCGGAAGGCAAGGTGGATGTGTGCTTCAAGATTGAGGAAGGCGCGCGGTATCGGATTGGGAAGATGACGATTCATGGGTTGACGCGTTATCCGGAAGAGGCGGTGCGTGGGAAGAGTGAGTTGCCGGAAGAGGGGACGGTCGCGGGCGAGAAGATTTTGGCGGACGCGGCACATCGGATTCAGGTGGCGGTTGGATCGGGTGATTCGGGGCTTGCGGATTCGCGTGTGGATGTGCGGTGTTTGCCGCGTGAGGATGATGAGTCGATTGTGGATGTTGATTTTCGTGTGACGGAAGGCGTGCCGGTGGTGATTGATGACGTGGTGGTGCGCGGCAATGATTACACGATGGACAAGGTGATTCGGCGCGAGATTGCATTGGGGCCGGGGGATCGGATGCTGGCGGATCGTGCGGAGCGCAGTCAGAAGCGTTTGGAGAATTTGGATTACTTCTCGCGTGTGCGTTATTATTTGGAGCCGAGTGGGCGCGGGAAAAATGCCGCGGGCGAAGAGTATCGCAATTTGGTGTATGAAGTGGAAGAGAAGAACACGGGTTCGTTCATGGTCGGCATTGGCGCGAGTTCGGTTGATTCGGTGTATTTGTCGGCGGAAGTTTCACAATCGAATTTTGATTTGTTTGCGCCTGGGAAGTTGTTCCGCGGTGCGGGTCAGAAGGGGCGTGCGTTTGCGCAGTGGGGCCCGCGCATTCAGACGTTTGAAGCAAGTGTGACTGAGCCGCATTTGTGGGATCGTTTGCTGGAGTTTACGGTTGAAGGGTATCGCCGTGGACGTTGGTATGATGACTATGATTTGTATCGGAGTGGTGCGGCGGCGACGATGAGCTATCCAGTCAAGTTTTGGCCGACGTGGGAAGCGTTTGGTCGGTTTGGTGCGCGTTACTCGATTGAGTATATTGAGTTTGATGACACGCAGTGGGGCAAGTGGTTGTACGATGGTAAGACGGTCTCGTTGCAGGACGAAGAGAATCAATATGGTGACAGCTGGGAATCGGTTGTGCGGTTGTTCTGGAGCCGTGATGGGCGCGACAATTTCCGCATGCCGACATCGGGTGGCAAGTCGCAAGTCTTCTTTGATATTTCGGCTGGTGGCGATATCAAGTTTTGGCGCGCGGGGATCAACCACCGCCATTACTTCCCGATTTGGAAGCGTTTCAATCACGTCTTTATGGCGGGCATTCGTGCGGAAACGATTGACGCGCTTTCGGACGAGATTCCAATTTACGATCGTATGTTCTTGGGCGGCCCGCGTTCGATTCGCGGCATTAAGTATCGTCACGTGACGAAGTTTGCGACGTGGGCGCCGAGCAATTCGTCGAGCGAGAATTTCTATCACAATTATTACAATGGTTCGGGCTATGCGATGCCGTGGGGCGGGCAGACGTTGTTCTGCATGAATTTTGAGTACACGATTCCGATTGTGAAGATGTTGCGCCTCGCGGTGTTTACGGACTTGGGCTCGGTTGGCGCGGATCCGTTTGAACTTGATTTCTCTGATACGTTTGCATGGACGGCGGGTATTGGTATTCGCTTGGATATTCCGATGTTCCCGATTCGGCTTGACTTCGCGACGCCGATTGAAAAGCCGGATCATGCGGATGAGGAGGCGTTCTCGTTTA
>CAVIVB010000019.1:1752-6484 GCA_963645785.1 bacterium | reverse complement strand
CGTTTACGGTCGGTTACGATTTCTAAAATACTAAACTACACATAAAAGAAAGAAGATACAAAATGAAGAAATTGATGTTGGTGGCACTCGCGGCAATTGCGACGACGGCGTTTGCGGACATGAAGATTGGCACGGTTGATTTGATGAAGCTTGTGCGCAATCATCCGAATTACGAGTCCAATCGCAAGATTTTGGCGACGACCGAAAAGAATTATTCGAAAGAAATTGACAGCCTCAAGACGGAGCTTGAAAAGGTTCAGACCGAGGGCAAGAAGTTGAGCGACCAGCTCCGCAATCCGATGCTTTCTGCCGCGAAGAAGGCGGAGCTCGAAAAGGAGTTGATGAAGGTGCAGGAGAAGTTCATGAATGGGCAGCAGGAGCTCCGCAACAAGGCGCTCAAGTCGCAGGATGAGCTTCAGAAACTTGAAGGCACGCTTCTCAAAGCAACGACCGATGAGATTCGCGAAAAGATCACGGACTACGCCAAATCGAACAGCTACGACTTTATTGTCGACGCGAATGCGATGCCGTACGTGAAGGCGGAGTTTGATGTGACGCCCGCGATTCAGAAGGCGATTGAAGACGCGAACAAGACGAAAGAAAAATAACTATGAAAGCAAGCGAACTCGCAAAAGTCCTCGGGGGTGTTCTCGAGGGGAACGATGTGGATGTGGTGGCCTGCGGCGGGCTTGAAGAAGCGCGTCCAGGCGATGTCAGCTTCTGCAAAGATCCAAAGCACGTCAAGCTCGTGCAAGAAACAAAAGCGAGCGTCGTCTTGCTTCCACCTGACTGGGATCGCGGCGCGCCGTGTAGCATCATTCGCGTTGACGACCCCAATCATGCGTGCATGCGCGCGGCCAAACTTTTTGCGCCGCCCGAGCCTGTTCGTGCGCCTGGCATTCATCCGACGGCTGTGATTGATCCTGCTGCAAAAGTTGCCGCGGACGTTCACATTGGCGCGTTCGCCGTCATCGAGAAGGGTGCGGAAATTGGCGAAGGCGCGATTATTGAAGCGCAAGTCTTCATTGGCGAAGGTTGCAAGGTTGGTGCGCACACACACATCTATCCGCAAGTCACACTTCGCGAAGGCACGCTCGTCGGTAAGGATTGCATCATTCACTGTGGTGTGCGCCTGGGCGGCGATGGCTATGGCTTCAACAATGGTCGCCGCGAAGATGGCAGCGTCTTCATTGAAAAGATTCCACAGCTCGGCATCGTTGAAATTGGTGATGGTGTTGAGATTGGCTCAAATACAACAATCGACCGCGCACGCATTGGCCGCACCTACATTGGCCCGATGACGAAGATTGATAACCTCGTCCAAATTGGCCACAACGTCAAGGTCAAGGGCTACTCGGGGCTCATCGCGCAATCGGGCGTCGCGGGCTCAACCGAGATTGGTTACGGCTGCCTCATCTGGGCGCAAGCGGGCATCTCGGGTCACATCAAGATTGCGGACGGCGTGCAAGTCGGGCCGCAGGCGGGTGTGCCACAATCCCTCGACGGCTCCGTCAAATACGTCCTCGGTGCACCAGCCGAGAGCATGAAAGAATTTGGCGCACGCGTCCTCGTTCCGAAGATGCTTGCCAAACTCCGCGCCGAAGTCAAGGAACTCAAAGCAAAACTGGGCTAACATCATGGCAGAAAAAATTGCGGTCTATCCGGGCACATTCGACCCCATGACGCGTGGGCATTTCGACCTGATCTGCCGCGCCGCCAAACTGTACGACCACCTCATCGTGGCCGTCGCCGCTACCTCCGCCAAATCGGGCGCGATGTTCTCCGGCGCCGAACGCCTTTCCATGATCACGGAAGATGTCGCGAAAGCGGGCCTCACAAATGTCACGGTCAAAGTCCTCGACACGTTGCTCGTCGACTTCTGCCGCCGCGAACAAGCGCACGTCGTCATCCGCGGCGTCCGCGTCTATAGCGACTTTGAATACGAATTTCAAATGGCGCTCACAAACCGCCGCATGGCCCCCGAAATCGAAACCCTCTTCATGATGCCTAGCGAAAACCTCGCTTACGTCACGGCCTCGACCGTCCGCGAAATCGCCCGTTATGGTGGCGACACCGCGCCCTTCGTCACGGCCGCCGTCCAAAAGCATCTCACCGCGGCCATTCAAAAATTCGCGGCCCAATCCTAATTTGGCGCACTCGTGTCACGCGGCATCCTAGGCAACGCATTCACCGTCGGCATCTTAACTGCCGCAAGCCGCGTCCTTGGCCTTGTGCGCGAAATGCTCCAGTCCCGCTTGATTGGTGCGGGTGTTGAACAATCGGCCTTCACCCTCGCCTTTGCCATCCCAAACATGATGCGCAAGCTCTTTGGCGAAGGCGCACTCACCGCGGCATTTGTCCCTGTCTTCCGCGGCGAAGTTGAAGCCGTCGGTGTCGCCAAAGCTTCCCGCCTCGCACGTGCCGTGATGACCACCGTTTTTGCCGCGCTCGCCTCCATCACCATCCTCGTTTGTCTCGGCCTTGGCCTCTTCGCACATTTTGCCGCGCTCGGCCCCCGCGCCGAATTGATGGTCACACTCATCCAAATCTTGCTCCCATACATGCTCTTCATCTGTGGCGCGGCCTTTGGTATGGGGGTCCTCAATGCGCTCGGGCGCTTCAAAGCGGCGGGCTTCATGCCGGCCCTCCTCAACGTCCTCTGGATTGCCGCGCTCGCGACCCTCTGCTTCTTCCCCTCCCTCTCCGCCCGCACACGCATCATCTACACCGCTTGGGCCATCCTCTTCGCGGGCGCCGTCCAAATGGTGTTCATGTTCATTTGTATGCACCGCATGGGCGTCACGCCCCGCCTCACCTTCCTCGGTTGGCGCGACGAAAAAACGCGCCTCGTCTGGCGCAACCTCGGCATCGCCGCATTCGGCGCTGGCGCCATCCAAGTCAATTACATGCTCGACCAAATCCTCGCCCAATGGGCCAGCCCCTGGACCGCCGCCGTCGTCGGATATGCCGAACGTCTCATGGACCTCCCACTCGGCGTCATCGGCGTCGCATTCGGCACCGTCCTTCTCCCCACCTTCGCGGGCCACTTCGCCAAAAACGACCTCCCCGCCGCGCGCACCGCCCTCACTTCCTCCGTCAACTCCCTCATGTTCGTGATGCTCCCCGCCGCGGCCGGCCTCTTCATCCTCGCCCCCGAAACAACCCGCGTCATCTACGAAGGCGGCACCTTCGACGCTCTCGCCACCACCCGCGTCTCGCGTGCCCTCGCCGTCTACGCACTCGGCCTCGGTTTCTTCGGCTTCCAGAAATCTCTCGTCCCCTGGTTCCAAGCCCAGAACGACATGAAAACGCCCCTACGCGTCTCGGTCATCACCGTCTGCCTCAACGCCTGCCTCAACATCCTCGCCGTCACGCTCCTCCCTGTCGAATGGCGCCACGTCGGCCTCGCGGCCTCCACCACCTTCTGCGCCGCCGTCGGCTGCACCATCCTCATCCGCGCCGCCCACCGCAAAAACGGCTCGCTCACCCTTCGCACCTCCTGCCTCAAACCCGTCGCCCGCATGCTCCTCGCCTCCATCCTCATGGCCGCGGCACTTTTCTTCTTGCGCCCACTCCTCGCACAGTGGAATCAAATCCTCTCGCTCGCGGCACTTATCATCTCCGGCGCATTCGTCTATTTCATCGCGTCCCTCATCCTTCACCGCGGCACTTTCCGCGCTTACCTCAAACGCCCACGCCGCTCCCGCTCATGAGTAACGCCTCCCAACAAATCATGCTCTCCTCGCGCCTCACTCACCTCCGCGAACTCAAGACCGCCCTCGCCCAGGCCCACGCTGAACGCGACGCCCTCAAAGCGGAACTCAACTCTCTCTCTTCCCATTTCGACTTGGCCCTCCTCGCCGCGGACGACCTTCGCCACCTCCCACCCAACGGACGCTTCATCATCCTCGACGGCTGGAACCTCATCCTCAGTGCCGAAAAAAGTGCCGCGTCCGCCGCCGATCTGATTGCCCAAGCCCGCGCCCATCTCGCCTCCCATCCCGACGACTTCATTTGGATCGTCTTTGATGGCAGTGAAGAAAACTCTTCACAAGAAGATCGCCTGCGCATTTCCTACACAGGCGGCACAGGCCTCCATCGCGCCGACCGCTTCATTTGCGACTTTGTCCGCATGGCCTCCTTCCGCGGCGACGCTTCCCGCATCGAAGTGCGCACCCACGACAAAGACTTCGCCCAAACGATCAAGCGCCTCCAATCCCACGCCTAACCGCGAAAAAGTGCCGCGGAAGTTTTTTAACTTTTTTTGATTACCCCCTTGCAGTCGCGGCGGAAATATGATATAATATACAATAATTTGTATCTACTTAGAAGGAGACTCTAGACATGATGGGTTATTTAATGGATGGCGGCTGGATGATGTTGCCATTGTTGGCGTGCTCGATTGGGCTCGTGGCGGTTGTTATTGATCGCGTGAGGGCGTTTCGTGCGGCGGCGAAGTGTGATCCTGTGAAGGTTCGCACGGCGGTGCGCGAGGCTGTCGCGGCGGGTCAAATTGACAAGGCTCGCGCGGCGTGTGAGGAGACGGAAGGGCCTGTTGCGGCGGTGTTGCTGCAGGGGTTGCAACGTTTTGAGCACATGAAGGCGAAGGGCAAGAGCGCGGCGGAAATTGAGGCGGGTGTCTCGAAGGCGATGGAAGATTACGCGCCGAAGGCGATGAAGGGGCTTGAACAGCGGCTGGGGTCGATGGTTTTGATTTCGTCGGTGGCGCCGC
>CAVIVB010000019.1:0-1644 GCA_963645785.1 bacterium | reverse complement strand
GCTTTTGGGTATGTGCGGGACGGTGACGGGCATGATCAATTCGTTCTCCGTGATGGCGGAGGCGGCTGGGTTGGATCCGGGCGCGGTTGCGGGTGGTATTTCCGAAGCGTTGATTACGACGGCGGCGGGTTTGTTGATAGCGATTCCTGGCGTTGTGGCGTACAACATGTTCCAGCGGCGGATTGAAGATTGGAACACGCATTTGGAAGCGGCGATTGCGGAATTGGTGCAGGCGATTGGGGCGTAAGGGATTTGAATGGGTCGGATAGGTAAGAAGAAGCAAGGTGACATTGAGCCGGATTTGACGTCCTTTTCGGACATTGCGAATCTGCTGATCATCTTTTTTATCTTGACGACCTCGTTGGTGAGGCCGATGGGGCGGCAGATTGACATGCCGTCATCGGCGAAGCCGCCGGAACAGCAGCAGCAATCGAATACGCCGACGGTGCGGCTTGCGGCAGATCGGATTTTGCTGAGTGAGGGTGACAAGAATGAGAAAGAGGTCACCATGAATGAGCTGCGGGCGGATTTGTGGAAGAGGAATTTTCCGAAGTTGTCGGAGAAGAATCGGGCGGTTGTTGTGGAGACGGCGCCTGAAGTGACGTATGAGAGGTACTACCAGGTTGCGACGGCGATTGCCGCGGCGGGTGGTGTTGTGGCAATTATGAGCGAGCAATAAGATGGCGATTAGGAAGAGAAAGAAACCGAGTCTTGTTTTGCCGCTCACGTCAATGGGCGATATTGCGTTTTTGTTGATTATCTTTTTTATGTTGGCGTCGAACTTCATGAAGACGGGGAATGTTGAAGTGGAGAGGGCTGTGGCGCCAAATTTGGAGAAGCAGGAGAGCGCCAAGAGCACGGTGATGATGGATAAGGATGGTGTGATTTGGTATGAAGGGCAGCAGGTGGGCGCGAGCGAGGTGACGGATGCGTTGAAGGAGCGTGCGGAGGCTGACCACGAGTGGACCGTGCAGGTGACGATTGATAAGTCGCTTGTGAAAAAAGATTTTATGCCGCTTATCGAAGCAATCAGCGAGAGCGGGGCAAAGATGATACTGATTGGAGAATCGGAGGATTAAGGAAATGAAGACACCTGATGAACTCGTTGTTGGTATTGAGCGTTCGATTTTTGGTCGTGCGTTGCTGATATCGATTATTGTGCACGTGGTGCTGATAGGCGTCACGTCGATGTCACTTTATAAGGATTGGGCGAAGTATGGATTTCATGCGCCGAGCTACATTAATGCGGTGAAGACGCAGGAGAATCGCGAGGCTGAAGAGGCGCGGCGGAAAGCGGCGGCGGAAGAGAAGGCTGCGAAGGAAGCGGCGAAGGCCGAGGAGATGAAGGCGATTGCGGCGACGAATGGCGTGAAGAAGGCTGGGGCGGCGAAGAGTGCCGCGGCGGGGGCTGCGAAGGCGGCGACACCGGCGGCGGTGGAAGAGGCGAAAGATAAGACGCCGCCTGAATTGGAACCGTTGCCGCCCAAGAAGGATTTTGAGTACGGTGAAGATTTGTCGCTGGACTAAAGTAAGTTAGACGCGGGGACGAATGAGGTTTTTGGAGGCGATACTGAATTGGATTGAACGCGGCCACGCATGGCTCGCGGGCATTTGCGTGCGGTTTTTCCGTGGGCTGTGGCGTTT
>CAVIVB010000018.1:1442-12085 GCA_963645785.1 bacterium | reverse complement strand
CACAATCTCCGGCATGCCGCCAAGAATCGAAAAGTCTCGAAAATGCCCACCAAACACATCAAGTTCCGTCTGCGAAAATGGCCGCCTCTCAACAACATGCGCAAACATGTCTTCAATCACATTGGCCTCATACCCCAACACATTCAAATACTCCTCAAAATCAAACCCACGCATCACAACATCAGTCTTGTACCCAACGCTGTAACTTGAAATGCGCTTCTCTTGAATGCCCAATAACGACCCACTACAAATGACCGCATAGCGCCCATCCTCACAAAAAAACTTGAGCGTCGCCGTAATCTCAGGAAACTCCTGAATCTCATCAAAGAAAAGAAGCGTCTCACCCGCAACAAACCGAAGCGAAGGATTACGAACGGAAATCTGCTTGATAACCGTCTCAACGCTCAGCCCTTCAGAAAGAATCGTCTTGTATTCCGGATGCTCGACAAAGTTAATCTCAATAACATTTTCAAAGTGCCGCTTCGCAAACGCCCGAATGCTCGACGTCTTGCCAACCTGCCGCGCCCCTTTGACGATCAATGGCTTCCGCCGAGCATCCGCAAACCACGAATCCAAAAATATATCGAGCTTTCGAGCGAAATACATTGTCTTTTTCTACCTTTCTCGCATATAACGCCTATCTCTACCTACCCCACCGTCAACCGCTTGCACAAAAAATGGGGGAATAAAAGCCACTTCTGCACAGAATCCGAGCGAATCCAACCACCCTTTGCACCAAATCCGATTCATTTCTCCTATCCATTACACGCCCCCCTTCTCTAGCAGTCCCTTGAAATACTCATCAAACTGCGCGGCAATTTCCGCCCACGTAAAAATCGGTATCTCCCTCGCGGCATTTTCCGCCAGCCTCTTCCCAAGCCCCGGCTCATTCACAAGCCTCTCCACCAACGGCGCATAATCCCCATCCTCCGCCAACAGCGCCGTCTCCCCATCCTTGAAGAAATTATCCGCCTCCCCATGCAACGCCAAAATCGGCTTCCCCCACCTCAAATACTCTTGCAACTTCGCATTACAATCTTGATTCGATGTGCACACAAACGCATCCGCCTGCGCCATCACACCCCGCTGCTCCTCCTTCGTCACCCACCCAAGCGACACACAATTCTCCGACAAATATCCCTTCAAATAATCCTCATCCTTCCCCGTCATATAAAGCCGAACATCCCGCGGCAACTTCCTCATCGCGCGGCAAATATCTTCCGTCCTCTTCCACTTCGCCTTGTCCCCCGTATACACAATCTTGAACCGCCCCTCAAGCTTCACATCCGCCCGCGGCAAATCTTCCACCCGATCCGCCCCATTCGGAATGTACTTACACTCAACGCCCCACGCACGCCCCATCTTCTGCAACGCATAACTCAACGTCACCACCGCATCCGACTTCTTCACCAAAAACTTCTGCACCCCAAGCATCACAACCTTCCCAATCCATCCAAACATCTCCCCCCAAATCCGATCGTAATGATCATCCCATCCATGCACCACAATAAAATCCTTATACCTCCCCACGCGCTTCAATACAATCGGCCAAACTGCCGCGGTCGACCCATACGTATACACAACATCCGGCCTGAACGACTCAATCTCCTTCGCCAAATGCCACGGATTCATCGTGTCCTTCCGCCCCAACCACGTGACCTCCCAACCCATCTTCTCCAGGTTGTATCCAATCGCATCAATCGAATAAGGCGCCGCGGCAAAATGCTCCGCCGCCGTCACGCCCTTCGCATACCACGGCTGCACCGAACTCGACACGTATAAAAGACGCCGCCCCACCTCAATCCTCTCGAATGTATAAAACCCTCTCACGCGTCTGCCAAACTCCATCCGCAATCCCGCCGCGACTGCGAATCGTAATCACAACCTTCGTCCCAAGCTCCACATGATCCAGCGCCTCATTCCACGCCAAACGCGTCCACAATTGCGATTGCCGCGCCAGCCTAAATTCCGCCGTCTTCTCAACCCCGTCCTCAATCCAACTCGCCGTCACCGTATCCCCCTCACAAAGTTGCACATTCTCCCCAACAATCATAAGCTCCTTTCCTTTAATTAAGGAGTCCATATGCATCGACCCATCCGACGTGCAAGATGTAATCGCCACCCTCTTCCCCAACTTCGTGTTCACCAAATCCAACTCTTCCAAGTCAAGCTTCTTCCAACCGCGGCGCTTCGCCTGCATCGCCACATACGCTTCACACGTCTCCGGGTCAAACTTCGCACGCGGACTCTCCACCATCCCCGAAATAACAGGCATGAACTTAAGCCCTCCCACCATCCGCGGCACGCCATCTTTCGCCACCGCACCTTCCACAAAATTCAATACCGAACTGAAGATATGCTGCACCATACTCGGCTGCATCAAAAGCCCAGACGTCTTGATGAACTCTTCAAAGACAGCTTCCTCCTCGCGCGTCATCTTTTGCTGAACTTGCAAACGATAACCCACTTCCTTCCCGCCCTGCTTCACAGGAATCGTATCAAAATAGAGCTCTTGCATATTCTTCTAACCTTTCAGATCCGTATATCATACCATATTTTAGCCCAAAATGCAAGCACATTTAGTAGCCGCCTGAATAAACTTTATCCTTTCCTAGGATCAATTTTGTATCTAGACCCGGTCTAAGTCAGCCCTGAACCCGGTGCAACTCACTCCTGGACCGGGTGCAACTTGTGTCTAGACCGGGTGCAGAGGAGAGTTGCACCCGGTCTAGAGGCGACTTGCACCCGGTCTAGACATAAGCTGCACCCGGTCTAGACCCAAATTTCCTAGGCAGAAAACCTAAATCCCCTCCCTTAGCTGAATAAACTTGGCTGAGTAATCGTCCGACTTTCCTTGCTCGGCGAACTTTCCTTCGCCCCTTCCGCGGCACTTTTTTCCTCCGTCCGCGGCACTTCTTCCCCGCTCGATGGAGCCTCTGCAACCCCTTCCGCGGCAGTTTCCTTCAGCATCGCGAGGAGCTGTTCCTCATTGATAACGGTCGTCCCAAGGGCTTGCGCCTTCTTCGTTTTGGTCTCCCCCACATTCGCGCCCGCGATCAAATACTTCGTCTTGCTCGTCACGGCCGACTGAATAATGCCACCGGCCTTCTCAATCAGCGCGGCATATTCCCCACGCGGCCGCGACAAACTCCCCGTCAACACGCAACCCGCCCCCACGAGTGGACCCACCGCGGCACTTTTCTCCCGCTCTTCACGCTTCGGATTAATCCCCAGCGCCGCCATCCGCACCAAGAACTTTTGACCACCTTCGCTTGCAAAGAAATCGAGCACCGCCCGCGCCGCTTCCACTTTGATCGTGAGAATCTTGTGTTCCTTCTTGCCTTTCTTCTCGTCATTCGCCAAGACATTTTGAAGGACCGGACTATTCGGAAGGTCCGTAAGCGCGGCATGTTCATCTGCGATATCGCGCGCAACCGTCACGCCCACTTGCGGAATCCCAATCGCATAAAGCCACCGATTGAGCGGCAACGAGCGCGCGGCGTTCACCGCCTCCATCAAGTTCGCGGCATTTTTTCCGAACCGCCGCGGCGAAGTTTCGTCCCCGACATTGAGCTTCGCCAATTCTGCCGCGTCCAATGTAAACAGATCGAGCGGATCATGCACAATCCCTTTCTCAATCAAAACATCGGCAATGCGCCCACCGAGCGCTTTCAAATCAAGGGCATTGCGCTCAGCAAAATGTTCAAGCCGCCTCTGCAACTGCGCCGGGCAAAGCGGATTTGTGCACCGCACCGCCACTTCCCCTTCCACGCGTTCCACCGCCGCCCCACATACGGGGCACGCCGTCGGCATCACAAAAATCTTCTCCGCCCCAGTGCGCTTTTCGGGGATGACCGAATCAATTGCGGGAATCACATCGCCCGCTTTCACAAGCCACACATGATCCCCCACGCGAATATCTTGCCGCGCAATCTGGTCGGCATTGTGCAACGTCGCCCGCGCGATCACCGAACCTGCGAGCGGCACCGGCGTAAGCTCGGCAACCGGCGTCAAAATCCCCGTCCGCCCCACTTGCACCGTGATTGAATTGATCGTCGTCTCCACGCGTTCCGGCGCATATTTATAAGCCCGCGCCCAACGTGGACCATGCGCCGTCGCGCCTAAAATTGAGTAGAACTTCCGCTCATTGATTTTCAACACCGCCCCATCAATCTCGAATCGAAACGTATGGCGCAAGGTCTCAAGCTCATCAATCGCGGCAAAAACTTCTTCAATCGTTTGGCACGCACGCGACCATGGCGTCGTCGGAAAGCCCCAAGCATGGAACGCGGCAATCATTTCCGAATGCGTCGCAAACTGATCGCACCCAACCCCGCCCGCATTGTAAATGACAACATCCAAAGGACGCGTCGCCGCCTCGCGTGGATCGAGCTGTTTCAACGATCCGGCCGCGGCATTTCGGGGGTTCGCAAAGCCTTCGCGCCCCGCCTCTTCTTCCCGCTCATTCAGCTTGGCAAAACCCTCGCGCGTCATATAAACTTCGCCGCGCACTTCAAGCTCGTCAGGCGCCCCAGCTGGCAAACTCAATGGAATGGACCGAATCGTCCGCACATTCGCGGTCACATCATCGCCAACAAGCCCATTCCCACGCGTCGCCGCCCGCACAAGTTGCCGCCCGCGATACAAAAGTGAAATTGAAACACCATCAATCTTCGGCTCCACCCGATACGTAAAGCCTTCCACCTCGCGCCGAACAAACGTGTCAAAGTCCGCAAGCTCACCTTTCGAATGGGTCTTGTCCAAGGACTGCATCGGCGGGTTGTGGGTCACCTGTTCAAAGCCCGAAAGCGGCGCACCGCTCACACGTTGCGAAGGCGAATCGGGGGTCACAAGCTGCGGGAATTCGCGCTCCAGTTTGAGGAGTTCTTCGTAGAGAAGATCGTAGTCGCGATCACCAATAACGGGCCGCGCCTCCACATAATAGAGGTAGTCGTTATGATTGATTTCGCGGCGTAAAACCTCGAGGCGCGCGGCAGCTTCGGTCTCGGTCATGACAAGCCCTTTAGGCGAGCTTCGCGAGTTTTGCCGCGAGCCCAATGTAGGTCGCCGGCGTCAGTTTCATCAACCGCTTCTTATCGGCCTCCGGCAAAGGAAGTGCCGCGATAAAGTCGCGCATAATCTCCGCCGTCACACGCCGCCCACGCGTCAATTCTTTCAGCCGCTCATACGGATGATCCATCCCAACCTTGCGCATCACCGTCTGGATTGGCTCGGCCAAAACTTCCCAGTTGTGATCCAAGTCATCCGCCAATTTCGCTTCGTTCAATTCAAGCTTGCCCAAGCCCTTCAACGTCGAACGAATCGCAATCAACGTGTACCCAAAACCAACGCCCATATTCCTCAACGTCGTCGAATCGGTCAAGTCACGTTGCATCCGCGAAATCGGGAGCTTCCGCGCCAAATATCCAAGCACCGCATTGGCCAAACCCAAGTTCCCTTCCGAGTTTTCAAAGTCGATTGGATTCACCTTGTGCGGCATTGTCGAGGACCCCACCTCGCCCTTGATCGTGCGCTGTTTGAAGTAGCCCATCGAAACATACATCCACACATCGCGATCAAAGTCAAGAAGAATCGAGTTCCACCTCTCAATCGCATCGAACAATTCAGCAATCCCATCGTGCGATTCAATCTGCGTCGTCAGCCGATTCTGCCGCAGTCCAAACGATTCAATCACCTTCCTCGACAAGGCTTCCCACTTCACATTCGGATACGCCGCCAAATGCGCATTGAAATTCCCCACCGCCCCATTCATCTTCGCTGGCATCACGAGGCGATCAATCTCCGCCGCCTGACGACGAAGCCGCGCGGCCACAACCGCAAATTCTTTCCCAACTGTCGTCGGGCTCGCCGGCTGGCCATGGGTGTGGGCAAGCATCGGCACAGCGGCAAATTCTTTCGCGTCCGCGGCAATTTTCTCCGTCACCTCATCCATCGCCGCACGCAACGCCGCCTTGCCCGCCGCCAGCATCAACGCATGCGACATATTGTTGATGTCCTCGCTCGTGCAAGCAAAGTGAATGAACTCCGTCCGCGATTCCAAACTCGTCCCTTTGATCTTTTCCTTGAGGAAGTATTCAACCGCCTTGACGTCGTGATTCGTCGTCTTTTCAATCTCCTTCACGCGCCGCGCATCCTCAAGCGTCACCTCTTCGCCCAGCTTGCGCAACTGCGCCCGTTCCGCCTTTGTCAACGCCTTGCATTCCGGGATTTCCTTCGCATCACACAGCGCCTCCAACCAACGACATTCCACCGCAATGCGCCGCCGAATCAAACCAAACTCCGAAAAGATTTCAGTCAGCTCCGTGCACTTATTTGCATAGCGCCCATCAAGAGGGGATACAGCCATCAAGTTGTCGAATTGCATTTTCTTGCTCCTTCTTTTCTTTGTTAGTCTACACCAAATTTCTCTGCCATCTCGCGCCCAACGACTTCATATCGCCAGCCCGTCGCAAGCGGATTCGTTTCATCCGTGACATCATCCACAAATGCAGTCACCACCGCACGCGTCGCAATCGCCGCGGCACTTACATGCAGCTCCTCCGCCTTCGTCTCAAGCCACTCCAGCGCCTCGCCCGCGGCACTTTTTACTTCCGCAATATAATGCCGATGCGGATCCTCAGGCCACTCCTCTTCAGGCAAATCTTTCGCCGCGCGAATCGCCTCCGCATACATCCCCTCCAACGTCGCGCCCTGCCCTTGATTCAGCCGATGCCGAAACTTCGTCACCTCGCCCTTCGCGGCCATATCCACAAGCGAACCATCCTCGCCACACCACGCCCGCGGCTTCTTCCATTCCCGCGCCATCTCTTCCCTCAACGCCGCCACCGCACGCAAAATCGCACGCCCGCGCCCATCAAGCTCCGTCCGATGCAACTTAATCTTCTTCCACGCCTCCTGCGGCTCCACATCATTATAAAGAGACGGCTCATTCATCTTTGCCATCTCTTCCTCAAGCCACGCCCGCGTCCCAAACTCATCCGCCTTCGCCAAAAGTGCCGCGCGCAACTCCGGCAAATACCGCACATCATCCAAGGCGTATTCCATCTGCTGCGCCGTCAGCGGCCGCTGCATCCAATTCGTCAGCGTCTCCGTCTTCGCAAGCCCCACATTAATCGCCTCAAACAACAACTTCTGCAAGCCCGTCCCACTTCCAAATCCCGTAAATGCCGCGGCCAATTGCGTATCAAAAACATTCCGCGGCGCCGCCCCCGTATAATGATGAAGATGTGTCAAATCCTGATGCGCATCATGCAAAATCTTCACAACCCCCTCGTCCTCAATCACGCCCTTCAACGCCTTCGTATCCACCCCTGTCAACACATCCAGCGCCCAACTATCCTCAACCCCACATCCCATCTGCACCAAACTCAATTGCGGATGATACGTACACCGCCACACAAACTCCGTATCAAGCGCCAGCACCCCCGCCGCACGCGCCTTTTCACACGCTGCCGCAAGTTCCGCCGTTGTCCGCATCAACCCCATCACACCTCACCCAATCGCCCGCAAAATAACGCCCTTCAAATAAAGCCCCTCCGGAAAACTCAACGCCACCGGATGGTCCATCCCCTGCCGCGTCCGCACAATCATCTGGAAATCTCGCCCCGCATCTTGCGCCGCCTCCGACAAAATCTTATCGAAAAATTCCATCGTCATCGCGCCCGAACAAGAAAACGTCGCCAAAATCCCATTCGGCTTCAAAAGCTTCATCGCCAGCAAATTGATGTCCTTATACCCCCTCGCCGCCTTCATCAATTGCGAACGCGACTCCGCAAACTTCGGCGGATCCAATACAATCAAATCAAACTTCTGCCCACGATCGCGGCACGTCCTCAAATACTTGAAAACATCCGCCTCCACATACTCCATCTTCGTCCCACACAAATGCACCAAACCCTCATTTTTCTTCGCCAGCTCCAACGCCTCTTTCGACAAATCAACCTGCGTCACCGACTGCGCCCCGCACGCCCGCGCAAACAATCCAAACCCGCCCGTATACGAAAAACAATTCAACACATCCGCACCATTCGAAAGCGACCCCACAATCATCCGCGCATCCCGCTGGTCCAAATAAAATCCCGTCTTATGTCCCTTCCAGACATCCACCAAAAACTTGACCGGCCCCTCCGTGATCTCAATCAACTCCGGCGGCTCCTCCCCCGCCAAACACACAAACGCCTCGCCCTCAACACTCAACCCTTCCTTCTTCCGCACGTCCACATCCCGCCGCTCGCCAACCCCCTTACAAAACGGCGCAAACTTCATCAGCCCCGCCACAATCGCGTCCTTCCAAAATTCCGCCGCGGCACTCGTAAATTGGCACACAACAAACCCAGCATAATAATCCGCCACAACCCCGGGCAACCCATCGCTCTCCGCATTGATAAGCCGCACCGCATTCGTATATCCATTCCCAAAAAAGTCCGCCCTGCGCCCCACAGCCTCCCCCACACGCGTCTCAAAAAGTGCCGCGCTCGGCTCCACCGCATCAGCCCCAAACGTCAACATCCGCACACGAATCTGCGAACTCGGCGAATACGCCCCATACCCCAAACGCTCACCTTCCGCGGCAAAAACTTCCACCGTCTCGCCATTCGCCGCGCCTTCCGCCGCGACATCGATCGCACCCGAAAAAATCCACGGATGATGATGCCGCGCCGTATAATCGCGATTCGCCTTAAGTACAACCTTCTTCATTACCGCACACGCACAATCGCGCCAAACTTACAAACCTGCGAACACTGCTTGCAACCCGCACATTGATTCGGGTCAATCACCATCTGGAACGCACCGGGTCTGAGCTCCACCCCACGCGTCATCGCCGGGCACCCCATCTTGAAGCACGCCCCACACGCGCGGCACTTATTCTCATCCACGCGGCACAACCCCTCCTTCGTCAACTTCGCCGCAATCCGGCACGGCGCATACGCAATAATCAACGCCCCCTCATCGCCATCCATCGCGTCCTTCAACACCGTCTCAAGCCCCGCCAAATCATCCGCGGAAACCTTCACGACCTTCTTGTACCCCATCGCCTTCGCGACCTCGCCAATCTCCGTCACATTCGCCGCGTCCCCCGCCAGCGTCTTCCCCGTCCCCGGATTGTCCTGATGCCCCGTCATCGCCGTAATCCGATTGTCCAACACAACCGTCGTCACAGGCGTCCCATTATACAGCGCCGACAAAATCCCCGTCATCCCAGAATGGAAAAACGTCGAATCCCCCAATACCGCGCAAATCCGACCCTTCATCCCAGCCTTCTTCATCCCCGCCGCATTCCCAATCGACGCCCCCATGCAAATCGTCGTGTCCATCGCATTGAGCGGAGGAAACGCCCCTAGCGTATAGCACCCAATATCGCCCGTCACCGTCGCGCCAAGCTTATTCAGCACATAAAAAACGCCGCGGTGACCACACCCCGCACACAACACCGGCGGCCGCGTCGGCAAACTCTTGTCAACAACCACCGCCTGCGCCATCTCTACATCCCCCAAAATCTCATGCCGCAAATTCTGCAAACGGTCCGCATTCAATTCGTGCATGTTAAGCTCCGTCTTGTGCTCAACAACCTTCA
Source organism: bacterium (assembly GCA_963645785.1). Taxonomy (GTDB): domain Bacteria; phylum Verrucomicrobiota; class Kiritimatiellia; order RFP12; family UBA1067; genus UBA1067. The sequence continues at coordinate 2,490 of CAVIVB010000018.1, read as the reverse complement.
ACCCCATCGCCCGAATCTGCTCTTCCAAAAACGGATCCAACTCCTCCACGACCAAAAGCTTCTCCACCCCCGCGGCAAATTCCGCAATCAACTTCTTCGGCAACGGATTCGTCCACCCCAACTTCAAAATCGTGTATTCCGGGAAAATCTCACGCACATATTGATACGCAACCGCACTCGTCACAATCCCCAATTCCTTCTTCCCCTTGATCACGCGATTCAACCTCGACGCACACGCCGCCTCCTCCATCGCCTTCGTCCGCTCCTGCGCCGCCAAACGATGATTCCGCGCAAACATCGGCACCGGAATCGTCTTCGCAATATTCTTCTTATAAGGAATAATTTCATGCGGCTTCGGCTCAAAATCCCCCAAATCCACCAAAGACGCCGAATGACTCGTCCGCGTCGTCAAACGCACAATCGCCGGCACCTGAAACTCTTCCGAAACCTCAAACGCCTCCTGCACCATGTCATACGCTTCCTGACTGTCCGACGGCTCAAACAACGGCGCACGCGCAAACTTCGCCAAATTCCGATTATCCTGCTCATTTTGCGACGAATGCATCCCAGGATCATCCGCCGACACAACAACCATACCCCCCGTCGCGCCCACATACGTGAACGTCATCAGCGGGTCCATCGCCACATTCAACCCCACATGCTTCATCGCCGTCAACGACCGCGCACCCGCAATCGACGCACCAATCGCCGTCTCCATCGCCACCTTCTCATTCACGGCCCATTCGCACTTCACCGTGTCCTTGAACTTCGCGATATTCTCCAAAATCTCCGTCGAAGGCGTCCCAGGATACGCCGACGCCACAATGCACCCAGCCTGCGCCGCCGCATGCGCCACAGCTTCATTCGCACTCAAAAACTTCTTCATTTTTTGCTTTTCTCGCTTTCTCTAATTTTAACAATAGTATGTCTAAAAGATAAGCCCATATTATATCATATTTCAGCCCAAAAATCAACCCCCATTTCCAGAAAATCCGCCGCGCCACGCCCAAAACAAAAGGCGGCACTTTTCAGCGCCGCCCTTTTCATC
>CAVIVB010000018.1:0-1432 GCA_963645785.1 bacterium | reverse complement strand
AGCCTATATTATATCATATTTCAGCCCAAAAATCAACCCCCATTTCCCAAAAATTTACGCGCGTAACTCAGCAAACTTACGGCCGTAACTCAGCAAATTTACGCGCATAAATCCCCAAATCCGCCGCGTAAAGTTCGACTCTCTTCTCTCCCACGCCCACCAAGCACAAGGCCTGCGGCATTTTCTGCCGCGTCAGCGGCAAAAATGACGCGACTTGGGTTTAGGGGGTCGAGGGGGATAAGGGTGCCTCGCATCCTTAGTCCCCCTCGAAGCGTAAAGCAAAAGGCGGCACTTTTCAGCGCCGCCCTTTTCATCTAGTGACCGAATCAACTCTTACCGCTTCACGAGCTTACGCACTGCCTTATGCGAGCAGAACGTACGCTCCGTATAGAGTTTCGAACGACGGCTCGGCGCCGCCTTCACAACCTTGATCGCCTGAATCCACGGCGAGTGGAACGGGAACAACTTTTCAACACGCACGCCATAGCTCTCACGCGAAACCGTGAACGTGCCCGAAATATTCTTACGACCATTGTCAATCGCGAAAACTTTCCCCTCAAAATCCTGAATTCGATACTTATCGCCTTCCTTGATCTTGATGGACACGCGGATAATATCACCCGTGTGGAACTCCGGAAAATTCTTTTCGCCCGACTTCGCCGTCTGCTCGGCGTTGATCTTGTCAAGAAGCTTGATACCCATCTTAGGCCTCCTTCTTCTCTTCAGCCTTCGGCTGCGCCTTGCGCGCATGGTGCGCCTTCAAAGCCGGATTCTTCGCACGGCGAATCAAACTCGCCACCGTCGTCGACGCCTTCGCGCCCTTCGACAGCCAATAATCAACTCGAGCCAAGTCGAGCTTGAAGTTCGCTTCCTTCATCTGGGTGTCATACCAACCCAGAATCTCGATGAACTTGCCATCACGCGGACTGCGCGAGTCAGCCGCCACAATACGGTAGGTCGCATGATTCGTGCAACCCGTCCGACGCATTCTAATCTTTACCATTTTCTGTTCGTTTCCTTTCGGTCACTAAAGATGGCGTATATTATACCATATTTCGCGCCACTTTGCAAGGGGGAAAAAGATAAACGAGTGATTTTTTTGCTAATCGCTAATTCCATCCCCTTCCGCGGCAAAAATCCACCAAAATCGCCCCACGTTTTGCCGCGGCCGCTCCGTCGGCCCGCTTATTGCACCCTTATACACAACCCCTGCGGGTCATCCGGCTGCGGAAAATGCACCATCCACGCCCCACGCGTCCCCGTCCCATTCGGCTCGCGCCAAACACCAAAACACCCCTCCGGCTTATCCACCTTCGGAAAATCATCCCCATAATCCTGCGCATAATCCTTCCACGTCTTCCCATCACCATCACGCTTCTGCTTCTTCGAACAATAAATCGTCAGCCCCGTCGCACCATTCCCAGCAACCCTC
>CAVIVB010000017.1:0-12409 GCA_963645785.1 bacterium | reverse complement strand
TTGGAAGATTAATCTTTTGCCCCTTTCCAGAGGCAATGCGTATTATACCATATTTCCGCCCAATATGCTAGTAGGAAAATAACCCGCGGCAGTTTTTTCTCCACACCTTCCCGCGGCCTAGCCCCGCGACCCTGCCTCACTTCAAGCTCTTGCCATTGACCGTCACGTTCTCCATCTTGATTTCGCCAAACTTCGTTCCCTTATCGGGCCAAATGCCAACTTTCGGCGCCGGAACGCCCTCATCCACTTGAATGGAAATGTTCTCTAATGTGCAAGTTTTGAATGTACCAAAAGGTTCATCAGGCGAAACCGCGGCACTTTTATAGAGCGAATCTTTACCATACATTTTCCCATTCAGCGCGGCAAACCAATAATCAATGGCAGGGCGAAGAGCGCCTTTGGAATAGGTATCTTCGCGCTTATGTTGGTATTCGGCTTCGGCGCGGGAGGCGTCATATTCAAGGCGAATGTTGCGGAACGTAATATCTTCCACGGCGCAAGACCCACCCAAATGCACGGACAAAGCGACCATTGAATTATGGATGAGGTCGCAATCTTCAAAGACGACATTCCGCCACGCGCTAGCCCATGTTTCAAGTCCATTTTCAAGGGTCCGCCCCCACCCGCACCAACACACGCACCGCGCCACATGGATATTTTCAACGGCTTTCTCGCGGCACGCCAACACGCCTTTCACCACAATCGTATCGTCAAACGAATGGATGTAACTATCATGCAGCTTGACATTGCGGCAATTACAAAGGTCAATACCATCCGTGTTATAACGCCACGCGCCCGTCACCTTAACATGCGAAAGTTCCACATCCGCACAATCAAACAGCGCAATGCACCATTCCGGCGAATCCAACACAATCGGCCCTTCAATCGTCACGCGCTTAGAATTCACCGCGCGAATCGGCGTCAAAATAGAAAAGATTTTTCCATCATCGGAATACGCCCCGGGCCGCCGCGCAGTCGTCCCACAAATGACGCCATATCCGCGAATTTCCACATCTTCCACACCATTCAAAGCAAACCCGCCATACACAACGGCGTCCTTATCAATGTAGACGCGGTCATGACTTTTAAGCTGAATGCCGCGCGTCAAATGAAGCCCCGGACCAAACGTCAAAGTCGCCGTCTTGCGAAATTCCGTAAAGTCATTTTTCGGCTCAACGAAAATCTCGAGCGGCTCGTGATAATTATCAAGTTCCAACACATAATGACCGCATCTCGGAAGCGTAAAGGTGAGTTCATCTGCCGCGGTGCGTTGAACCTTCACTTTTGCCGCGAGCGGCCTCACCACCGCGTTCGTAAACTGCCGCGCCACTTTCACGCGCCACGCCGTCGCGCCCGTCGCTTCAACCGCGACAAAACTGCCGCGCTCCGTCTGATTGGCGGGACGCTGGAACGTATCATAAATTCGGTTATACTCCATCGCCGAAATCCGCATCGGCCTCACACGCACCGCTTGACCATCCATCCACGCCGTGAAATCCGTCTTCGCCGGCAGCAAAGCTTCCAAAATGCGCGCGGCAATTTCCGCCATTCCCTTATCGCCCGGATGCGCCTGAATGCCCGGATGCTTGTAGCCGCTCGCCTTTGCGTCCATGCCTGGAAGCGGGTAACCATCCGCCTTCACGTTCTCCATCGCCCAATCCTTATTGGCATCGGGCCAAAATGTGCCGCGGATAGCGGCGAGCGGCTTCGTTTTCTTGCCGTCAAGAAACGCCCCCACAAGCTTCTTGAACGCATCGCGCCACGCAAGTTTATCTTCTTCCTTTTCCAAAGACTTCACATTTTCCCCCAACGCAATCACAAGCACATCCGGATCAAACGCGACAAATTTGTCCAACTGCCGCCAATCATACGTCTGAAAGCCACGTTCAAAATCCGCAAAATTCTGAATGACAAGATCCGCCTTGCGCCCAAAACGCTTTTCCAATTCACGCGTCACAATGTGGACATAATCCTTCTCTTGGGAACTCGCCGCCATCCCCCAATTATTCGTCCAACCAATACTCGCAAGCGGACCATGCAATGTAATGGAATTGCCAATGAATAGCACCTTGAGACCATCCGTCTGACGCGCCGCCGCGCCATACGCACGTTCATTCATAGCCGTTGAATGATACTTCCCGGCATCATCTGCCAGTCCCCCAAACGCCAACAAAACTGCCGCGATAAAACTAATAAACTTTTTCATGCCGCGTATTATACCATATTCTGCGGCCTCTTGCAAGACGAAACCGCGGCAAATCTGCCGCGGCTTGCGGCGAAGAATGCCGCTTCTGGGATTAGGCCTCGTCGCCTCCCCCTATTTCAGCATCAGCGCGGCAATGCGCTTGGCGAAGGCGGCGCCATCGGCGACGCTGGAGCCTTCCGCAATAAGTGCCGCGTCATACAGCATGTCCACGGCTTCGGCTTGCTGGGTACCTTCCATCGCTTGAATCTTCTTGACGAGAGGATGTGCCGCGTTCACTTCGAGGATTCGCTTTTCATCTGGCACGCTTTGATTCATCGCGCGCATCATTCGGACCATCGCCGCGCTCATCGCGTTTTCCCGCGCCACCAAGCAGCAAGGCGAATCGGTGAGGCGCGTCGAAACTTTCACGTCCGAGACCTTATCCGCCAAATCCTTCTTGACCGCCTCCAAGAACGGCTTCAAATCTGCCGCGGCCTTTTCATTGGCTTCCTTTTCCGCCTTCTGTTCGTCCTCGCTGCCAAATGCCACATCGCCCTTCGCGACGTCCACGAACTTCTTGCCATCGAATTCGCGCATCGAGTCCGTCAAGAATTCATCGACTGGATCCACGAACAGCAACACATCGCATCCATGCTTGCGCGCCGCCTCCAATTGTGGGGCCTTCCGCGCGTCCTCTTCCTTTTCCGCGACAATGTAATAAATGTCCTTTTGGTCGCTCGCCATATCCTTGACGTAATCTTCCAGGAACACTTTTTTGCCCGTTTCGCCGCGTGCTGTTGCATATTTGATGAGTTTTTTGATGCGCTCGCCATTTGCGTAGTCCGTATGCACGCCTTCCTTCAACACGGTCCCAAACGTCGAATAGAATTCGTCGTACTTCTTCGCATCCTTCTTCATGCCTTCGAGCGTCGACAAAATCTTGGATGTCACCGCGCTCTTGATCTTCGCGATGATGGCATCATCCTGCAACATTTCGCGCGACACATTCAGCGGCAAATCCGCGCTATCCACAACGCCCTTCACAAATCTGAGCCAGTTGGGGAGCAACATTTCAATGTCGTCACCAATAAAGACATTGCGCACATACAAAGAAAGTCCGCGCTTTTGTTGCGGCATGAACAAATCCATCGTTGCTTTTTTGGGGATGAACAAGAGCGCCTTGAATTCAACTTGACCCTCGCCCGAGAATGGAATCACCTCAAATGGGTCGTCCCAATCATGCGTCAGGTGCTTGTAAAACTCGGCATACTCTTCCGGCTTGACATCCTTCTTCGCCTTCTTCCAGAGTGCCACCATCGTGTTGAGCGGCTTCTTTTCGTCTTCTTCGCGGCGCTTTTTATCCTCTTCCTTTTCGTCGGTGGCCACATCCAATTGGCGAAACGTAATCGGATACGAAATGAAGTCCGAATACTTCTTGATCAAATCCGCAATCCGCCACTTGTCCAAATACTCGACCTGGTCCTCACGCAAATGGAGCATCACACTTGTGCCGAATTCATCCTTCACCGAATCCGAAATTGTGTAGCTGCCGCCCATGTCGCTCTCCCATTGGACGGCTTCAGAAGTGCCGCGCTTTTTCGAGACGACCCGCACCTGATCCGCCACCATAAATGCCGCGTAGAAGCCGACGCCGAACTGGCCGATGAGCTCTGGCAAATTCGCGCCGCCCTTTTCTTTCAGGGCCTGGCGAAACGCTTTCGTGCCAGAACTGGCGATTGTCCCCAAGTTCTTCTCAAAATCTGCCGCGTCCATTCCAATGCCATTATCCGTAATCATCAACGTCTTCGCGCCCTTGTCAACGGCAATTTCAATCTTCCAATCGGGATTATCCGCGACAAGCGCTTTTTCGGTGAGGCCTAAAAACTTGGCCCGATCGATTGCGTCGGACGCGTTTGAAACAAGCTCGCGAAGGAAGATTTCCTTCTTCGAGTAAAGCGAATTTACGACGAGATCGAGCATCTGCGCGATCTCAGCCTTGAATGCTTGAGTCTTCTTTTCCATAACGGGCGTATATTATAGCACTTTTTGCGAACTTCCGCAAGGGGGTATTTTTGGCGCCGTTTCCGCGGCACTTTTGGACGGCCTTTTTTGTGTAAAATTATGCAAATACCCCCTACCAATTTGGGCGAAAATATGGTATAATATAGGCCTATGAACCTGTTCAGAATTTTACTTGGCACGAAGAACGACCGTGAGCTGAAAAAGCTCTGGCCGATGGTGCGTCAGATTAATAAGATTGAAGAAGAGTACCAGGCGAAGAATTTCACGGACGAAGATTATCCGAAGATGACGGAGGCCTTTCGCGAGAGGATCAAGAATGGCGAGACGTTGGATCAGATTTTGCCGGAAGCGTATGCCTTGGTAAAGAATGCGTGCCGCCATTTGGTGGGGACGACGGAAGAGGTGTGTGGGCACACGCTGACGTGGAACATGATTCCGTTTGATGTGCAGATTATTGGCGGGATTGTGCTGCATCAAGGGAAAATTGCGCAGATGCAGACGGGCGAAGGTAAGACGCTCGTGGCGACATTTCCGCTTTACTTGAATGCGCTTACGGGGAAGAATGTGCAGCTGGTGACGGTGAATGATTACCTCGCGCTGCGTGACTCATCGTGGATGGGGCATTTGTACAAGTTTTTGGGTTTGACGGTTGGGTGCATTCAAAATTCGATGGATTCGGAAGAGCGCCGCGCGCAATATGCGTGTGACATCACGTATGGGACGAATTCGGAATTTGGCTTTGACTACTTGCGTGATAACGGCATGGCGATGAGTCCGGAGCAGGTGGTGCAGAATGGGCACAACTTTGCGATTGTGGACGAGGTGGACTCGATTTTGATTGATGAGGCGCGTACGCCGCTGATTATTTCGGGTCCGGCGACGATGTCGACGAGTCATGTGTATCAGGAGATTAATCCGCTTGTATCGGCGATTGTGCGGGTGCAGACGTCGATGTGCAATGACTTGATTCAGGGTGCGAAGAAGGCGCTGGAGAGTGGTGACACGCAGGTGGCGAAGGACAAGATTTACCAGGTGTACCATTCGATGCCGAAGCACAAGCAGTTGATGCACATGTTGGAAGATCCGGTGGCGCGCAAGTTGCATGAGGATGGCGAGTTGCAGATGCTTTCGGAGATGTTCAAGGAGCATGCGCGCTCGTTGAAGGATGAACTTTATTTCACGATTGATGAGCGCACGCGGGAAGTGGCGTTGACGGATAAGGGGTGCGAGAAGATTTGCCCGAGCGACCCGACGTTGTTTGTGCTGCCGGATTTGGCGGCGCAGATGAGTGCGATTGATGGCGATGCGAGTTTGACGGATGCTGAGCGGCTGGAAAAGCGCCGCGATACGCAGAGTGCGTTCATGGAGAAGAGTGAGCGCGTGCATGTTGTGGACCAGCTTTTGCGGGCGTACTGTTTGTATGAGCGGGATGTGGATTACGTGGTGCAGGATAATCACGTATACATTGTGGATGAGTTCACGGGGCGTGTGTTGCCGGGGCGGCGTTGGTCGGATGGTTTGCATCAGGCGGTCGAAGCGAAGGAAGGCGTGGAGATTGAGAAGGAATCGCAGACGCTGGCGACGATTACGATTCAGAACTATTTCCGTCTTTACAAGAAGTTGTCGGGCATGACGGGCACGGCGGAGACGGAGGCGCGCGAATTCAAGGATATTTACAAACTGGATGTGGTGAATATTCCGACGAATAAGCCGGTGCGGCGTGTGGATGGGAATGACCAGATTTATCGCACGCAGAGAGAGAAGTTCAAGGCGATTATTGCGGATGTGGCCAAGCGCCATGAGAAGGGTCAGCCGGTGTTGCTGGGCACGGTGACGGTTGATACGTCTGAAATTTTGTCGCGGATGTTGAAGCTTTCACACATTCCGCATGAGGTATTGAATGCGAAGAATCATGCGCGAGAAGCGGAGATTGTGAGTTTGGCGGGGCGCAAGGGGGCTGTGACGATTGCGACGAACATGGCGGGCCGCGGGACGGATATTAAGCTGGGGGAAGGCGTGACGGAGCTTGGCGGGTTGCATGTGATTGGTTCGGAGCGGCATGAGTCGCGGCGAATTGACCGGCAGTTGAGAGGGCGTTGTTCACGTCAGGGCGATCCGGGGTCGAGTCAATTTTTCATTTCGCTTGAGGACCAATTGATGCGGCTATTTGGTTCGCAGAAGTTGTCGGGCGTGATGCAGAAGTTGGGGTTGCAGGAAGGCGAAGTGATGGAGCACCGCTGGCTGAATAAGTCGGTGGAGACGGCGCAGCGGCGTGTGGAGCAGCAGCATTTTGCGGTGCGCAAGCGGACGCTTGAGTATGATGACGTGATGAATCGGCAGCGTTCGATTGTGTATGAATTGCGTGGGCGCGTGTTGTGTGGGACGCCGGAGGAGGTGCACAATTTGATTCTGGATGTGATGAATGATTTGGTGCAGACGCAGGCGGAGAGTTATTTGTTTAGCGCGAAGGATGGGAGCCTTGTTGACTTCATGAATTGGCTGGGCGTGACGTTCCCGGTGACGGTGACGGAAGAAGAGATTCAGCCGCTGATGGGCACGCCAGGAAAGGCGGGCGACCTTGTGATGAAGCGCGTGGAGGAAGCGTATGAGGCGAAGTGCGCGAGCGAGGATCCGGAGGTGTTGCCGTATATGGAGCGCGGCGTTTTCTTGCAGGTGATTGACCGCGAGTGGCAAGATTATTTGAGCGCGATGGATGATTTGCGCCAGGGCGTGAACTTGCGTGCGTATGGGCAGAGGGATCCGCTTGTCGAATACAAGAAGGAAGCGTTCCACATGTTTGAGACGCTGATGACGTCGATTAAGTCGAAGGTGGTGTCGGCGGAATTTCGGAGTGCGACGGCGATGCGGATGCGGCGTGCGATGGAGATGATGGAGCGCCAGGCGATGCAGCAGGGCGTGACGAATGCGCAGGAAGTCGCGGGGGACAATGCGGCGGATGGGCGCGGCGAAAGTGCCGCGGGCGAAAAGAGTGTAGACGCACCGAGCGCGGCGACGGCGCCGCGTGAGAAGACGGTTGCGGATGTATTTGCGTCGATGATGTCGTCGGCGGGGCGGCGTGCGATGGCGGTGAGAAGCCAACAGAGCGCGGGGTCACCGGTGGGGGCAGGCGCGGCAGTTCCTTCGCATGAAGGGGCGGTTGGGCGCAATGATCCGTGCCCGTGTGGGTCTGGTAAAAAATACAAAAAATGCTGTGGAAGGAATCTCGTATGACAACTGCGATTATTGTGGCGGCTGGTAAGTCGGAACGGATGGGCGCGGGGACGGATAAGGCGTTCTTGTCGCTCGTGAACAAGCCGGTGGTGGCGTGGAGTTTGCTCGCGTTTGAGCGCTGTGCGGATATTGACCGGATTGTGCTCGTTGTGAGGAAGGACCAGCAGATTGCGGCGAAGGCGGTTGTGCGGATGTTTGGGATTTCGAAGTTGCAGGCGATTGTGTCGGGCGGGAATCGGCGGCAGGATTCGGTTGACGCAGGGATGAAGGCGTGCGATGTGGATACGCGGGTTGTGGTGGTGCATGATGGCGCGCGGCCGTGCATTACGCCAGAAGTGATTTCGGAATTGGTCAAGGCGGTGAAGAAGGCGCCGGCGGTGACGTTGGCGCATCGCGTGATTGATGCGGTCAAGTATATTGAAAAGGGAACGACCGTGGATAAGACGGTGGACCGCGCGCATTTGTGGTGTGTGCAGACGCCGCAGGCTTTCCAGATTAAGACGTTGCGCGCGGCGTACAAGGCGCTGCCGCCGAAGAAAGAAGTCGTCGATGATTGCGAGGCGGTGGAATTGATGGGTGAAAGCGTGAAGATTGTGGAAAACCGCCGCCCGAATTTCAAGATTACGACCGTTGAAGATTTGCAGCTCGCGTCTGCATTCTTGCGATGAGATAAAGGAGGTTGAACGAATATGCAATCACGCCGAATCGCGATACTGGGGGACATTCATGCGAACTTGGACGCGCTCCATGCGGTCCTTGAGGATTGCCAGCGCGAAGGCGTGACGGATTATTTGTGCACGGGCGATGTGGTGGGGTATAATGCGTGCCCACATGAGTGCATGGAGATTGTGCGGTCGCTCGGGTGTCCCGTTGTCAAAGGGAATCACGACCATTATATTTCGAGCGATCAGGACTTCGATGATATCAGCCCGAATGCGGCGACGGTTTTGAGGTGGACGCAAGAGCAGTTGACGGACGAGGAAATTCAGTGGTTGCGCGACTTGCCGTTTGTGGTGACGAAGATGGGCATTTCGCTTGTGCATGCGACGATGGACAATCCGCAAAGTTTCGGCTATGTTTTTGATCACTTGCAAGCCGCGGCAAATTTTATTTGTCAGAAGACGCCGATTTGCTTTTATGGCCACACGCATTGTCCGATGATTTTTGAGAAGCAGATGAGCGGTATTTATCGGATTGATGCGCAGGATTTCAAGCTGCCGATTGGGCGGAAGTATTTCATCAATGTGGGGTCGGTTGGACAGCCGCGTGATGGCGACCCGCGCTCGTCTTATGTCATTTATGATGCGGCGGAGCGGACGGTGCATTTTCGGCGCATTGAGTATGATATTGCCGCGGCGCAAGCACGCATTCGCGCGGCAGGCTTGCCTGAACGCTTAGCCGAGCGACTGGCCGTTGGCCAATAAGCGCGGCACTTTTTAAAGGATAAGATAGGAGGAGTATCGACTATGAGAAAAGGCATTATTTTAGCGGGCGGTGCGGGCACGCGGCTTCACCCTTTGACGCGCGTCATTTCCAAGCAACTCCTCCCTGTCTACGACAAGCCGATGATTTATTATCCGCTGTCGACGTTGATGCTTTCGGGGATTCGCGAGGTGCTGATTATTTCGACGCCGAATGATTTACCGATGTTCGAGCGCTTGCTGGGCGATGGTTCCGCGATTGGAATGAAGTTTTCTTACAAGGTGCAAGAAGTCCCGAACGGCCTCGCGCAAGCATTTGTTCTGGGGCGCGAATTTATTGGGAACGATTCCGTTTGCCTTGTTTTGGGAGATAACATTTTCTATGGCGCAGAACTGCCGCGAATCTTGAAGCAAGCGTGCGAATCGTCTGAGCCGACCGTGTTTGGTTATCGCGTGGCGGATCCTGAACGTTATGGCGTTGTAGAATTTGACGCGGAAGGTCACGCAATTTCGCTTGAAGAAAAACCTGCACATCCAAAGTCGAATTATGCGGTTGTTGGGCTTTATTATTACCCGAATGACGTCGTCGACATCGCGGCAAATTTGAAGCCGTCGGCTCGCGGCGAATATGAAATCACAGATGTGAATCGCGCCTACCTCGCGCAAGGACGTTTGCAAGTTCAAACGATGGGCCGCGGCTATGCCTGGCTTGATACAGGCACCCACCAGTCCTTGGCCGACGCGACAAATTTTGTGCGTGCCATCATTGAACGCCAAGGCCTTCAGATGAGTTGCATCGAAGAAATTGCGTGGGACAAAGGTTGGATCACGGATGAGCAATTGAAGGTCCTGGCCCAATCGTGTGGCAAGTCGGGCTACGGCGAATACTTGCGCGGCCTCGTCAAATAATGGAGACTTCTCATGCGCACGTATGTCTGTGGCCATCGCAATCCCGACGTTGATTCTGTCGCTAGCGCCTACGCGCTCGCCGACCTTCGTCGCCGCACGGGTACGACCGACATCGAAGCCATTTGCGCGGGGCGCATGCCTGAAAAAGCCGCGTGGATGTTTACACATTTTGGCGTCCCGCCGATTCGTGTCAAACGCGATGTCTACTTGCGCGTGCGTTATTTGATTGATTCGTCCGTTCCGATGATTGATTCTTCGATGCGCCTTGATGATGCTTTGCGCAAACTTGAGGCGAGCGGCGAATCGAGCCTTCCCGTGCGCGATGCCTTGGGCAAATTTGTGGGCATGCTTTCACCAGCGAAACTTCTTGGCCTCTTTCTTTCGAAAGCCGATCTTTCCATTCCTGTTGGCGAAGCGCCCCTTCATAATTGTTCCCTCGTCCTTTCTTATTCGGACCCGGTGCACGACATCAAATCTGCCGCGATTCGCAACAGCCACAACCACTTCCCAGTTGTCGACGATTCGGGCTGCCTCATGGGCACGGTGCTCAAAGGCGCTTTTGCCGAGCCGCCCCCCATTCGCATGATTCTCGTCGACCACAATGAAACCGATCAGGGCATTCCAGGCCTCGACGAAGTTCCCGTCATTGAAGTCGTTGACCATCACCGCATGGCCTTTGCACCGACACGCGAGCCCATCAAATACACGGCCGATGTCGTCGGTTCAACTTGCACGCTCGTCGCACGCATGTTCCGCGGCGCGGGCCTACGCCCCACGCGCGAGACCGCCGGTATCCTCATCGCCGGCATCGTTTCCGACACGCTTCTTTTTCAATCCCCGACAACGACCGATGACGACCGCACGATTTGTGCCTGGCTCGAAAAACTCTGTGGCGAAACTGCCGCGGAAATTATGGACGGCCTCATGTCCGTCGCCTCGCCTTTGACCAGCATGTCGCCCGACGCGGCACTTTCAAGCGATGCGAAGACCTACAAGGAATGCGGCTACAAGTTCGCCCTCGCGCAGATTGAAGAGTCCAACATGACCATCTTCCACGGCCGCGTCCACGACCTTGCCGCCGCTATCGAACGCGCCCTCGCCGCGAACGGTCTCGACTTTATGGCGCTCATGGTGACGGACCCCGTCCGCGGCAATTCCGAACTTCTCTTCCGCGGCCCCGAAGCAATCCGCCGCGCGCTTCCCTATCGGCGTAGCCCCTACGGCACACTTCTCATGCCTGGCGTTCTTTCTCGCAAAAAACAACTTTTGCCCGAAGTCATCGCCGCGCTCACCTAATCTTTCCCATGGCAAAATCAAAGGCAACCATCAACCTCGAATATGGCGCACTTCGCTTCTTCTGTGCGCTCGTCAACGCTGTTCCTTATCCCGTTGCCATGTGCCTCGCACGCGGCCTCGCTCGCCTCCTCTTCGATGTCTTCCGCTTCAAGCGCGCCCGCACCCTCTCGCGCATCCAAGGCGTCTTCCCACAAAAATCTGCCGCGGAGTGTGCCACCATCGCGCGCGCCTCTCTCGCCAACGTCCTCCAATCCGCCGTCGAAATGATTCGCGCTCCACGCCTCAATCGCAAATGGATGGACCGCTATGTCCTCGACGGCCAAATGTATAAGGACCGCCTCCAAGCCCTCGTCAATGAAGGCCACGGCGTCGTCATCATGGTCCCACATTCTGGCAATTGGTACATGGCCGCCTGGTCCATGGCTAAGTACGGCTTGCCACTCTTCGCCATCGCCGCCCGCCAACGCAACCCCAAAGTCAACGCCTGGATGAACCGCCAATATGGCGACATCGAAGTTCTCGATCGCGACAACAAATCCACCCTCGTTCAAATTCACGACAAGCTCCGCGCAGGCCGCGCCTTCGCCATTCTCCCGGACCTCCGCGTCCGCAATAAAGACACCCTCGTCCCCTTCCTCGGCGGCGAAGCCAACGTCTCTCACGCCGGTGCCCTCTTCGCCGTGCGTAACGCCTGTCCCATCGTCGTCGCCGCCATGCGCCGCGAAAAGGGTAAACACATCTTCAACCATATCGCGACCTTGCGCCCCGATCCAAATGCAAAGGATGCAAAGGAAGAATCACGCCGCCTCACACGCGAAGTCATGACCCTCCTTGATAAGGAAGTCCAAACCCACCCCGACGCCTGGTTCTGGTTCAATAAACGCTGGATCCTCGAACCTGTGCACTAACACCCCCTCGCCCAAATCTGCCGCGCACCCTTCGCGCCTCTTGAGCGCCACCACTCTTACTTCCGCTTAAGTTTGCCGCGGTCCACCATCAACCGCCACTTTCCCAATTCCTTCGCCAAATCTTCCTCACTCACGCGCAACATCTCCCTCTCCTTGCGCAATTGCTCACGCCCAGACTCTCCCAACAACCGCCCATTCTCTTCGGCGACCTCTCGCGCCTTTTCAATCGCACTCACCTCATCGCGAAAACTCTTCAAATCAACTTCCGCCATCTGCAGCTTGATCTTCGCCTCTTCCACAATCTCATTGAGCCGACTCTCTTCCCTCTCCACATAATTCTGAATCATCCGCACCGCCTCAATCTTCAACCCCCAATTTTAGAAAATTTTGCCGCCAAACCTCCCAATTCTCCCAATCCTTCCAACCTTTTTTTCCTG
>CAVIVB010000016.1:7312-12826 GCA_963645785.1 bacterium | reverse complement strand
GCTCAAGATGTCGCTCGACATATCGCCGATGAGCGGGCTCCCGCTTTCCGGAATCACCTTCATCTCCGCGCCCGAAATCGTCTCGTTCAAGCAGATGTGGCTAAATGCCGCGCCCGGCGTCCAGTTGAACTCCGTCGGCTGCCGCGCCGGAATGTCCTTCTGACAATCCGCCGCGCAATTCACCTTCGCCCCACGAAGCTCCGCAACCTTCTTCGCTTCCTTCATCGCCTTGTTCGACCACGTGCCCGAATTCACGTAATCCGCCGTCTGCCCCGCACCAAGGAAGTTCATCGGAATCATCGCAAACTGCAACGACGCACCGCCCTGAATAAACAAGACCGACCACTCATCGCCCAAGCCGCACAGCTCCTTGAACGTCGCAATCGCTTCCTGATGAATCGCATCATAATCTTTGCCGCGGTGCGACATCTCCATCACCGACATTCCGCAGCCCTTGTAATCCACAAGGTTCTTCTGCGCATCCTGCAACACTTCAAGCGGCAATACCGCCGGACCTGCTGCGAAATTATAGATTCGTGACATCTTTCTTTTGTCCTTTCCTTTATTTATATGGTGTAAAATCTTCTTCTTCTATTCTTCTATTCTATTTCTCACGCATCGTCGGAACGCCCCACTCTTCCAACTTCGACGCAATCCAATCAAATGACGCCTCATGCATCTCGCGCGACTTCCCACACGGTATCAACGGCCCCGCCGCACACCGTATATCACACGCCGTATCCACAGGCCCAAAATCCTTGAACACCTTCTTCAGCATCCCCTTCTCACGCGTCGGCATGCACCGCGTATCCACCGCAATCGGCACAATCGGACATCCCGCCTTCTCCGCCAACTTCGCACCAATCGACGAAAAATGTTCCCGCGCGAAAACTTTCTGCCGCGTCCCCTGCGGAAAAATCAAAAAACTATTCCCCGCCGCTATCCGCTCTTGCCCAACCCTCAGAAGGTTCATCAAATCTTCGCGCGGACTCTTCCGACCCAACCCCACAAGCCCCATATGCTCCGCCGCACGACCCAATGCAGGCAAATGCGTCAACGACATCTTCGTCACCACATTGAATGGACCATACGAAAGCAAAATCGGCGGCAAAAAAATCGTCTCATACGTCGACATGTGATTGCACAAATACATCACAGGCCCCTTATAATTGCCGCGGTCCTGAAAACCCTCAACCGTCACCTTCATACCCAGCTTCTCGGCAATCTGCACAGCCGAGAAGCAGAAATGCGCCCACTTATCCGTCGTCAACCGATGAAACGCTTCCGATATCGCACACATCGGAAACACCCGCGCAACCGACATCGTAAAACGAAGCGTCGTGAGCGCACCATTTCGAGTGCGCTCCGCCGCGCGATGGTCATCCGCTGTCTCATAACCACCGCTCTCCAAAAGCTCCTTTCGGAACATTTCTAAATCAGTCTGCGTCATTGGGCGTATATTATACCATATTCTGACCCAATATGCAACCCCCCACCACCAGAAATCCGCCGCGGCACTTTTACCGCTCTAGCACACCGAAAGGCAGCTTTCTGTGGTTTAGAAATGCAACAAGGAGAAAATCACGTCTCATTCATCCATGCAGATCCGTTTCCTTTTCTATGTGTATCCTTATAAGGGGCACGGGCCCGCAAAAGCCCATGCCCCTCCATATATAGTAGAGTCATTTGTGTCTACAGGTGATTGAAAAAAGTTCTGTTTTTTTTTCGCCCCACTTTTCATGAAATGTGGGACGAAAGAGGCGCGGCAAATTTTTTTTAACTTTTTTCAAGTTTTTCCAATCACGGCGTGTCACCAAAGACTCTACTCCTTATGGAGAGGCACTCTCAAGGTGCCCTCTCCATAAGGAGATAAGAGAGAGCCATAAAAGCCTTTAGGGGCTTTATGGCTCTCTCAAGTAAAGGCTTTACCCCTCAAAGGTAAAGCCTTTACTTACCACGCGGCAGGAAAAGTGCCGCGGGTTATTTTGATCTTTGACAATTGAATTTGAATTTGAAATGCGCGGCAGTTTTGGGACTGTGGGTGGGCAGGTGGTTGAGTAGTCGAGTAAAAATACCCCCTTCACAAACGTTCAGAAATATGGTATAATATTTGCCAGTTATCTAGTATTAGATTTGGTGTTCTCGATATGCGAATATTATTGACAGGTGCGTCTGGCGGAATTGGAACAGCTCTTCATCATGAAGCGCTGCGAGCGGGGCATGTTGTGACTTGTATCAATCGGGCCGACTGGGCGAAGTTGATGCCACTGGCCGCGGCAAGTGCGCCGTTTGATGCTGTCATTTTTGCGACAGGGATGTGTCCGATCAAGCCGATTGGTTCGATTACGGATGACTTGTTTGCGGAGACGATGAATGTGAATTGTGGGCTCTTTTTCAAGTTGGTGCGCGAAGTTGTGCGGCGGCGGATGTATGCGCCAACGGGGTGCGACATTCTTGCGATTTCGTCGGTGTCGGCCACAGTTGGTTGGGCTGGCGGCGCGGCGTATTGTGCGTCCAAGGGCGCGCTTTCGGCGTTGTGTCGAGCGCTGGATGCGGAACTGGAGCCCAAGCACATTCATGTGACGGCGTTGGAGCCCAGTTATGTGAAGACGCGGATGTTTGATGATGGCGCGGGGCGGATGGGCGTGCCGGAACAGGCCGCGATGAAGCCAGTTGATTTTGCGTGGCAGATGTTGGCGCGGCTTTCGCATCGGGTGCCACATATTCCAAAGATGGCAATTTAAAGTTGAGGAGAAAAGTAAGATGGCAAATGCAGTTGTTGGAATTGTGATGGGCAGTGATTCGGACTGGCCGCAAGTGAAGAAGGCGTGCGAGACGCTCGACGCGTTTGGCGTCGCGTATGAGACGCGCGTCATTTCAGCGCACCGGACGCCGGAGGAAGCGATTGAGTATTCGAAGACGGCGGAGGCGCGTGGGCTCAAGGTGATTATTGCCGCGGCGGGTGGCGCGGCACATTTGGGCGGCGTGTTGGCGGCGGGCACCGTGTTGCCCGTGATTGGCATTCCGATGCCGGGCGGCGCGTTGAATGGGTTGGATGCGTTGTATGCGACGGTGCAGATGCCGAGTGGCGTGCCGGTTGCGTGTGTGGCGTGTGGGTCGGCGGGCCCGACGAACGCGGCACTTCTCGCGGTGCAGATCTTGGGTACGGCGGACGCGGCGTTGCGTGAAAAATTCCGCGCGCACAAAGAGACACTTCGCAAAAAAGTCGCAGCCGCAAACGAACGTATTCATGCTAACAACTAATTCATACGACCTCATCGCGGCGTATGGAAAGTACGTCGATACGTTTCGATTGCCGGATGGCACGTTGCCGCCGATGAAGGAATTGAAGCGCGTGCATACGTCGCACGTGTTTGCGAATGCGTCCTTGATTGCGGAGGGCGAGCGGTTTGACGAGAGGACGCGGCGCGTGGCATTGACCGCGGCACTTTTGCATGATACGGGGCGGTATGAACAGCTCAGGCGGTATAAGACGTTTCGCGATTCTGATTCGGTGGACCATGCGGTGTTGTCGCATGACATTGTGATGGAGCAAGGGTGGCTGGACCGCGGCGCTTTTCCGATGGATGAACAGAAGAGTATTTTGTCCGCGATTCTGTATCATAACCGCCGCGAGATTCCAGATGGTTTGGACCGCCTGACGTTTATTGCGTCGCATACGGTGCGCGATGCGGATAAGCTTGATATCTTTCGTGTTCTTGAAAATCAAATCAAGACGACCGATTGGCATTCGGCCTCGCAAGCGTTTTGGAATTTGTCGACGACGGCCGCGCCGAATCCGGCGGTCGTAAAAGCGATTGCAGAAAAGAAGCCGGTCGATTATCAGAGCATTCAATCGCTCGCGGATTTCGTGTTGATTCAAATTGGATGGATGGTGTCGGGCTTGCATTTTGCGACGTCGCGGCAGACTTGTCGCATGCGCAATCATTTGAAGTTCCGTCAGGATTTCTTGCACGAGCTGACGAACGATCCCTCGATTGATACGTTGTGCGCGATGGCGGAACGCGCGTTGCGTTCCTAAGCGAAGAAGTGTTCGCGTTGCAAGCGGGCTTGCGCGTGGAGCATGGAAAGTCCGTTTTCCGCGGCACAACCCGCGGCGTGTGCGCGCGCCATGAGGGGCGTTTCTTCGGGCACGTAGCGAAGGTCGTAAACTTTCTCGCGGCCTGTGAAATGGTAGTCCTCAATCGGGTCGACGGGCGTCGCATTCACAATCAAATCGGGCTCATGATCAAGCGGCCGGCGATGATAAATTGTGACGTTCGCGCCGAGGCGCACAAGCGCATGATGGACAGCTTTTGCCGCGCCGCCCGCACCGAGTAGCGCGACGTTCAAACCGGCCAAAGATGTGCGCTTCATAAAGGCGCACATCGCTTCGGCGAAACCTTCTTCGTCCGTGTTGAAACCAAGCTTGCGGCCATCGCGAAAGACGACCGTATTGACGGCACCAATCTCACGCGCGGCAGAATCAATTTCGTCCAAGTACTTCATCACGCTGAGCTTGTGCGGAATCGTGACGGCCAGGCCTTTCACATCGGTGCGCGCGGCAAATTCGAGGGCTTCCTCAATCGTCTCGGCCGGATACGAAATCATTTCGGCCTTGCGTCCTTCCGCGGCGTAGGCGGCGTTGTGAATTTCGGGGCTGCACGTTTTTTTGAGCGGCCAGCCCGTGACAGCGTAGAGGTCAAGATGAAGTTCGTCCCAAAAGTTGGGATACGATTTGGACACGCATGAAGCGCCGTGAATCAAAGTCGGGCCTTCCGCGGCAGTCGCGGCAATCGCCGCCGCCATCGCGATGCGATGATCGCCTTTGGAATCGACATCATCGGGGCGTGCGCGCCATTCGTCCATCGCGGCGAGGCGATCCGATTCCTTGAGGCGCAAACGCTCCGTGCCAATGAATTGAACCTTGTTGCCAAACGCCGCGGCCACCACCGCAAGTGCAGGATAGAGGTCAGGACAAGGCGACACATCAATCGGTCCAACGCCCGCGCGAATCTTTTCAATCAAATCGCAAACAACGCGGTCGGGCTGATGCGAAGAATTGGAAACACCTTCAACTTGAATTTCGCTACCGAGTGCATTGGCCGCAAACCAAAATGCCGCGCCGCTCCAGTCCCCTTCTGGTTCCATTTTGGCGGGGTCGGTGGGCGTTGTGTAGCGTTGAGGACCAGGAATGCGAAAGCCATTTTCAGTTTGTTCAACGCGAATACCAAACGTGCGAATCACATCCAAGGTCATATCCACATAGCCGCGCGATTCAAGTGGCGTCGTAAAGCGAATTTCGGAATCGCCCTCCAAAAGCGGCAACGCAAAAAGAAGTCCCGTTACAAATTGCGAAGAAATATCGCCGCGCAATTCATGCACGCCTGCGACAAGATTATCGTAATTGATCATCGGCCGCTCAGCCAAGCGGCCGTGACGAATGAATGTGGCCTTCACACCAAGCGCAGCGGCAAGTGGCGCAAGAAAGCGCAAGGTCGAACCGCTCTCGCC
>CAVIVB010000016.1:0-7302 GCA_963645785.1 bacterium | reverse complement strand
GGCAAGCGGTGCAAGGAATCGCAAGGTCGACCCGCTCTCGCCACAATCGAGCGTCACCGCGGCACTTTTGCCGCGATTGTTTGGGCGTGGAAGTTCCGCCAAGCAACGCTTCGTGGCCACCACATCTGCACAATCTGCCGCGCTCGCAGGTGCCAACGTTTCACCCGCCAAAAATTGCGCAATCAAGAGGCGATGCAGATGCGACTTAGAAATGGGCACACGAATTTTGCCACGCAAAGGACGAGGTAAAATCAAACGATCGTCCGCCCCCACATGATGTGCAAAAGATGCGTAATGCGCACGACGTTCCGCCGCACGATTCCCCAATGGACGCGTCCCTTTCGCCGCGGCACAACGGGCCGCCAACGTCGCCTCATCCACATCCAGAACCGCGACAAATCCATGCTCTTCCGCATACGCGCGATTGGCCGGATCGAGAAGCGTGCCGCCGCCCAAAGCCACAATCGGCGCCGCGACCGAACGCAACGTCTCGCTTTCAATCTTGCGAAAGCCCGCTTCCCCTTCCGCGGCAAAAATCTCTGGAATGCTCCGTCCTTGGCGCCGCACGATTTCTTCGTCAAGGTCGATATACATCCGCCCAAATTCGCGTGCGAGTTTTTTGGCGAGCGTCGATTTACCACTCGCGGGCGGACCATACAAATAAAGCGTCTTCATATTTTGACCGCCCTCACATCGCCCCAACCGCACGGCAACGCAAACACGACGGACTTGC
Organism: bacterium; assembly: GCA_963645785.1. GTDB lineage: Bacteria > Verrucomicrobiota > Kiritimatiellia > RFP12 > UBA1067 > UBA1067. The sequence continues at coordinate 6,569 of CAVIVB010000016.1, read as the reverse complement.
CTTCGCGCTTCTTATCGCCCGCCATAATCGGTTGCAACTTTTCAAGCGTCAAACCATCGGGCAATTCGGTCGGGAGCCCCGCCGCGGCAAAACGCGCGGCTAGCTCCGCGGCAAATTCCTTCGTCGCAAGCCCCTTCTCAACGGCCATGCGCGCTTCCGCGGCACATCCAATCGCCACCGCTTCACCATGCGACACGGCATAGTTCGTCGCCTTCTCAATCGCATGGCCAACTGTGTGCCCCGCATTCAATTTCAGGCGCTCGCCCGTGCGCTCTTGCGGGTCCTTGCGCACCGTCGCGACCTTTACCGCCAAGTTCGTACGAATCTCTTCCTCCGTTGGCAGCGCGCTCAAATCAGATGTATGCTCAAGCCCGCCAATGACTTCGTGCTTAATCATTTCCGCGCGCCCATCCGCAATCCGCCGCGCTGGCAACGTCTTCAAGAAATTGACATCAATGATAACTTGCCGCGGCGGATGAAACGCGCCGGCAAGATTCTTCCCTTCCGCCAAATCACACGCCGTCTTGCCGCCATACGACGCATCCACCATCGCCAAAAGCGTCGTCGGAATATTGATCCAATCAATCCCGCGCATCCACGTCGCCGCGGCAAAGCCCGTCAAGTCCCCCGTCACACCGCCACCAATCGCCACGACCGTATCCTTGCGTCCAATCCCCACCGCCGCAAACGCATGCCAAATCGCGCCCACCGTCTCAATCGTCTTATGCTCTTCGCCCGACGGCACCACATAAATCGCCTTCTCCGCAAGCGCCGGATACAACTTCGCCACGTTCGCATCAATGACGACATTCTTCAATTTCGCCGCGTCCACCGTCTTGAACGAAATCCCACTCTCCTCCGCTAGCAACGCGTCCAAAATCACAAACGCCGTCAGCGCCTCCACAACCGGCACCGCACGAAACGCAATGCACGGATCATGCCGCCCACGCACCACGAGCGGCACCTCCTCCATCCGCGCCAAATCCACGCTCCGCTGTTCCTTATAAATGGACGGCGTCGGCTTCATCGCCACACGAAACGTAATCGGCATCCCGCTCGTCATCCCGCCCAAAATCCCGCCGTGCTTATTCCCGAGCGTCACAACTTTCCCCTCGCGAATCGCGAACGGATCATTATTCTCCGACCCCTTCAAATCTGCCGCGCCAAAGCCATTCCCAAACTCAATCCCCTTCACGCCCGGAATCCCAAAAATCGCCTCTGCAATCTCGCCATCAAGTCCATCAAACATCGGCCCGCCCAAGCCTACTGGCAGGCCCGTCACCTCCGCGGCAATTATTCCGCCCACGGAATCCCCTTCCGCCTTCGCCGCAGCAACATCTCCCACCTTCTCAATCCTCGCCGCGACAAAAATGCCGCGCCGCGCCAACTCCTGCAAACACATCCCGCCCGCAATGCACATCGCCGCCGTCATCCGCCCCGAATTCGAACCGCCACCCGCCGGAATCTTCCCCGTCTTCACCCAGTTCGGCCAATCCGCATGCCCCGGCCGCGGCACCGTCTTCTCATAATCGCCCGAACGCGTATCCGTATTTCGAATGATGGCCTCCACCACGCCGCCCGTCGTCACCGCACCCTCAAGTCCCGCAATAAATTCGGGCTTGTCCGCTTCCTTCCGCGCCGTCGAAAACTCATCCCGCCCCGGCGCCCGCCGCTCCATAAACGCCTGCAACGCCGCAAAGTCCACTACGCGCCCCGCCGGAAAACCCTCCAGCCGCATCCCAATGCACGGCGCATGCGACGCTCCATACACATCCAACTTCAACTGCTTGCCAAGCTTCATCTTACTTCTGTTCCTTGACGCCCAAGTCCGACAGCCGCATCGAAATAATCCGCGACACGCCCTTCTCCTGCTGACTCACGCCATACACCAAATCCGACCCTGCAATCGTGTGCTGGTTGTGCGTAATAATCAAGAACTGACTCTGCACCAAAAACTCCTTCAGCTGCTCCACAAACCGCCCAATGTTCGCATCGTCCAACGCCGCGTCCAACTCGTCCAACATACAGAACGGCGCTGGCTTAATCATAAAGATCGAGAACAACAACGCCACCGCCGTCATCGTACGCTCGCCGCCCGAAAGCAACGTCACACTCTGCGGTCTCTTCCCCGGCGGCCGCGCAATAATATCAATGCCACATTCAAGCGGATCTTCCGCATTCTCCAACAGTACCAACCGCGCCTCGCCACCACCAAACAACTTCGTAAACATCGTCTGGAAATTCCGATTCGCCTGCTCAAATGTCTTGCGGAACATATCGCCCGACGTCGTATTCAAATTCGTGATGAGCTCCAAAATCTGCGCCTTCGCCGCAATCAAATCTTCCTCTTGCGCTTTCTCCTTCGCATACCGCTCTTCCAATTCGCGGCACTCATCAATCGCCACCATATTGACCGGCCCCAGCGCCGTAATCTCGCCCTGCAACTTCGTCACCTGCGCCTCCAACTCCTCCATCGGCGGCACAACACCATTCTTCCATTCCGGATCCTTCTCACGCATCACCGCGTCCGCAAACAGCCCATACTCATCTTGCAAATGCGCATAAATATTCTGCCGCCGCATCGTCGCTTCCGCCGCCTGCACCTCCAATTTGCCACGGAAATCCCGCGCCTGATCCAGCCCCGCACGCTTTTCCGCCGCAACCCGATCCGCCTCCGCAATCTTCTCCATCATCACGCCGCGCCGCGCCTTCTCCTCCTCCATCCGCACCGCCGCGTCCGCCGCCTTCGCCTTCAACTCATCCAAACTCGCCAGCAAATCCCCAGACTCCTCCGTCAGCCGCCGAATCGAATCCTCATACCCCTGAATCCCACTCTCACGCCCCTCAATCGCACGCTCCAATTCCTCACGCCGCTCCAACGCCGCCTCATTCTGCTGCCCCACAAACGAAAGCTCCTGCTCCATCTGACTCGTTGCAATCCGCCGCTCCGTCAACACTTGCGACTCCGTCACATTCCGCGTCTCCAATTCCCGCAAATTATTTTCGCCGCTCGCCACGCCATCCATCAACTCATCGCGCTTCTTCAACGCCGCGGCCAAATCCACCTGCAACGTCTCACGCTTCGCCAAATCATCCGCATTCGCCTGCATCGCCGTCTGCAATTCTGCCGCGCACGCCGCAAGCCGCGCCTTCACAGCCTCCACATCCCGCCGGCACGTCGCCTCTTCCCCCTCAGCCTGCGCCGCCGCCCGCCGCGCCTGCGCCAACTTCGCCTCCGCCTCATCATACGCCGCCTTCAGCGCGGCACTTCTCTCCGCACCCGTCTCCAACACATCGCGCGCATTCTGAATCCGCGTCTTCAATTCCTCCAACGTCGTCTCCGCTTCCGTAATCGGCGAACGATGCCCAGACGAGGGCGCCATCGATGTCGACGGATGCCACACCCCATTCTCTCCGCCCACCAACACAACGTCCCCCAACAGCTGATCCGCAATCTCCTTCTGCTCATCCCCCAACGCCAAATGCTCAATCAACCGATCGCCCTCATGCACCTCAACACCCTCACGACCCGTCTCCACCGCCGTAATCTTGACATCCCCCGCGTCACTTTCCAGCACCTGCTCCAACACAACTTTTGCCGCGGCCCCATCCTTCAACATCTCAAGCTGCGCCTCTTTCGCCGCCGCCTGCGCCTGCATCTCACCCAAATGTTCACGCGCCTCTTCAATCTCATGCCGCAAATTATCAAGCTCCGTCTTCGCCTGCCCAAACGCCTCCCCATAATTCGCCTCCAGCTCCCGCGCCGCATCCGCCCGCGCCGTCACCTCAGCCAAATTCTTCTCAGCCCCTTGAGCCGCCTCACGCAATTGCTTCTCATCCGCCACCAACCGCTCATTCCGGATCAACGCCTCACGACTCGCCGCCTCCAACTTCGCAATCTCATCCCGACACTCCGTCGCACGCCGATCGCACCGCACACTCTCCGCCCGCGCATTCTGTATCTCCGTGCGCATCGCATCCAACTTCGCCTGCGTCGCCTTGAACGTCTCCTCCGCCGCATCCAACGCCTCCTTCGCCGCCGCCAGCGAATCCGACAACAACTGCGTCTTCTGCGCAAGCGACTCCGCCTGCATCTTCACATCTTCTAGCTGCCTCTTCGTGTCCGAAATCTCGCGCCCATCACGCTCCGCAAATTGACGATACTCCGCAATCCGCTGCGCATTGACACCAATCACTTCATTCGCACGCTGGTACGCACCATCCGCCGCGGCCTGCTCACCGGCGAGCGTCTGCAACCTCTCCTCCAACTCATGCACACTCTTGTGCTGCTCCTGCGCCGCCGCCTCAGCCGCCGCCACCTGCTCGCTCGCCTCCGCAATCGCCGCCTCAATCTCCTGACGATTCGCCGCGTTCTGCTCCAATATCCCATCAAAATCGTGAATCCGATTCTTCGACACGTAAATGTCAATCCCACGCAAACTGTCGCGCAACTCCTTGTACTTCTGCGCCTTCCCAACTTGCCTCTGCAACGAACCAATCTGACGCTTCATCTCCCGCAACACGTCCGCCTCGCGTAGCAAGTTCTGCTCCGTCTGCTCAATCTTCCTCAGCGCCTCTTTCCGGTCCGCCTTGAACTTCGTAATCCCAGCCGCCTCTTCAAAGACAGCCCTCCGGTCCTCGGGCTTCGACGACAAAATCGCATCAATCTGACCCTGCGCCATCACCGAATACGAACTCGTCCCAATGCCCGTACCCATGAACAAATGCTGCACATCTTTCAACCGACACGCCTGCTTGTTGATGAAGTACTCACCCGACCCATCGCGATAAACTCGCCGCGTAATCGTCACCTCATGATACTCCGTCCCAAGCTCCTTCTCGCAGTCCGCAAACGTAATCGAAACTTCCGCCAGCCCCAACGGCTTTCTCGTATCCGTCCCGTTGAAAACAACATCCACCAACTTCGAACAACGCAATGCCGTCGGACGCTGCTCGCCCAAAACCCAGCGAATCGCATCCGACACATTTGACTTGCCACATCCATTTGGACCGACAATAGCAATCAAGCCCGGGTCGAACGTGAGGCGCGTCCGATCCGCGAAACTCTTGAAGCCAACAACATCTAACTGCTTGAGGTACATTAGTCGTATATTATACCATATTTCAGCCCCCGTGACTAGGGGGTATTATTCAAACTTAATTCCGCGGCTTCTTTCAACCGCCCGTCATAAAAATCGAGCGCTTTAGCGTTTCGTCGCACGATGAACAAGCGCAAGCGCTGTCGGTATCGCAACAACAAGCGTGAACACAAGCGCCCCCACGGCCCCTTTCAAAATCGTCTCAATCGGAATCGCAAACGACGCCGGCAACCCCCAATTCGCCATCGCCGCACGCGTCCCCGCCGTCGCCAGCCATCCCAAAATCGAACCGCCCACAAGCCCCAACACCATCGCCCCAAACGCGAGCATCACCGCCTCACGAATCAATACTCCCGCCAACTGTCCCCGCGTCGTGCCCACCGTCCTCAATACCACAAACTCCCTCTTGCGCGCATCCACACTCGCCACCAACATCGCAATAAACCCAAGCGAAATAATCGCGATAAAAATGAACGGCACCCGCGCCATTGACCCCACAATATCAACCCCATGCGCAAGCGTCCCATCCGCCACCTCATCCCGCGAATGGAGCCGCACCGCATTCCCCCGCACATCCCCTTCCTTCGTCACGCGCTCCGCCCCATTCAGCGCCTCCACAATCTCCTTCTCCACAATCCGCCCCGCCGGAAACACCCCATTCTTCGCCAAAAACTCCGGCTCATAATCTAGCCACACATGCGTCATATTCACAAACTCCGCCGGCCGCATATCAAGCCCTTGCAACGTATCAAACGACACAAACACCGGCCCATCCGTATTCCCCGGCATGCGATTCAACCCCCGCACCAATCCGCGCGACGTCACCATATGCCAATTCAAATCCACAATCCCCACCACCTTCAGCGCCACCTTCAAATCATGCCCCGCATCAAGCCGCAAATCATCGCCCAACTTCAACCCTCTCGCCCGCGCCATCATCTCTGTAATCACACACGCATCCCCCGCACGAATCGCCTCCGCGGCACTTTTCCAATCCCCCGCCACAAACCTAAACTCAGGCAACCACTCGCTCGCCAACAAAAGCGCATTCCGATATTGCTTCACCCCTCCCGGCCCGCCCCAACTCTTCATCTCCTCAAGCGGCTCAAAATTCACCTGCAACGGCTGCAACTCCGCAATCCGCTTCACCCCCGGCAACTTCCTCAACTTCTCAATGTCAAAGCTCGAAACCCCACCCGGCAAAATCGACACAATCGCATCTGGCCATTCCTTCGACGGAATAAACGGCTTCGTCAAACTCGACCCCCAAACCTCAACCGCCACAAATGCCCCAAATCCGCACGCAAACGAAATCAGCATCCCCCAATTCCGCCTCCGCGGCATCCGATTCGACGCCGCCTCCAACGGCTTCACCGCCAAGGCACTCTTCAACGCCAACACCACCCCCAACATCGCCACAATCGGCGCCAACACAACCGCCGCGCCAACCCCCTTCCATCCAATCGCCGC
>CAVIVB010000015.1:6712-13038 GCA_963645785.1 bacterium | reverse complement strand
GTATAATATACCTCATCTACGTTTTCAACTCATAAATCATTCTAACGAAGGAGACATAAAAAGATGCATATTAGTGCTTCGAGAAGAGGGTTCATTAAGGGCCTTGCGGGATTGGCTGCGGTTTCGGCTGGCGGCTGCAAGATGTTTACGTGCGGCGGGCATGATAAGATTCGCCTCGCGGCAGTTGGTATTTGGGGCAAGGGCTTTTCGGACTGGATGCCGATGGTGCAGTCTGGGCTTGCGGAGATTGTGGCGTTTTGCGATTGCGATCGTGACACGCTCAAGCAGGTTGCCGCGCATGAAGATTTCAAGAAGCTCGGCATTGACATTTCGAAGATTCCGTTCTACACGGATTATCGTCGGCTTTTGGATGATGCGGCGAAGCTTGGCATTCAGGCGATGACGGTTTCGACGACGGACCACACGCACGCGCCGATCGCGATTCGTGCGATGAAGATGGGCATTCACGTGTATGTGCAGAAGCCGCTCGTGCGGACGTTGTGGGAACTTGACTACTTCAAGCAGACGGCGAAGGACAACGGCGTTGTGACGCAGATGGGCAACCAGGGCAGCTCGCTCGAAGGTTTCCGCCGCGGCGTTGAAGTGTTGCAGTCGGGGATTCTCGGCGATGTGAAGGAAGTGCACGTGTGGACGAACCGTCCTGTGTGGCCGCAGGGCGTGAAGGCTGGCGCGGCGACGTTGGGCGCGGCGGATAAGATTCCGGCGAACCTCGATTGGAATGCGTGGTTGGCGACGGCGAAGGATCGTCCGTTCAAGGGTGAATATGCGAAGGGCTCGAAGGGATATGATCCGTGGGGCATTTGCAAGAATGTGTATCATCCGTTCAGCTGGCGTGGGTTCTTTGATTTTGGTTGCGGCGCGTTTGGCGATATGGCGTGCCACACGATGAACCTTCCGTTCCGTGGGTTGGAGCTTGGGATTGTGACGAAGGCGGAGCTTGCGTTCATTGAGGACAAGAGCGACATTGCTTTCCCGATGCGTTCGACGGTGAAGCTCACCTACGCGGCGCGTGAATCGGCGGCGCGGCCGGGCGTGAAGCTTCCGGAAGTGACGCTTTTCTGGTATGATGGCAAGCAGTTGCCGAGCGCGGATTTGATGCCGCAGGTCGTGGCCGCGCAGGGCAAGGTGCCGGAGACGGGTTGCGTCATTATTGGTACGAAGGGGCTTTTGTGCTCGACGAACGATTACGGCGGGGACAGCTTCATCGCGCTCAACGATGAGAAGACGGTGCAGAACATCAAGGATCATCCGGCGTGCAAGGAGATTGCGCACACGATTCCGTATCGCGGCGATTCTGTTGCGGGCCAGGCGAATGGTCCGGGCGCCGCGGCAGTTTCTGCGAATGGGCAGTACGTCGAATTCTTGGACGCGATCAATGGCGAAGGGCCGGTGTTCGCGGAGACGGGTTCGCGTTGCTACTCGGACGTCGATTATTCGATTCCGATCATGGAAAGCATTTTGGTTGGCGTCACGGCGCAGCGCGTTGGTGGCATCATCAATTGGGATTCGAAGAAGCAGCTCTTTGCGGAAGCGAAGGCGAACGAATTCCTGAAGCCTTACATTCGTCAGGGCTTCGAGTTCTAAGTTTCAAAAAGGATCTAGAGAGTGGATACGGGGCAGGCCGAAAGGCTTGTTCCGTGTTCTTTTTCGCGGCACTTTTCGCGCTTGCTTTCTGGCCGAGAATATGGTATAATACGGCCATGAAGGTGAAATGTGTTGTTCTGATGTTGGCTTGTGCTGGCACTCTTTTGGGAGCTCGCGCAAAGGATGAAACATATTGTATTATAGACCTTTCGGCGGGGTCCAAGGCTGCGTCGTATCCGGTCACTTATCTTAAGGAGGCGCCGCGCGAGGGATGGGGCGCAGACGTCTATAAGACCTCGAAACTTGTCCTCAAGCGTGTGGCGCCTGGGACGTTTATTGCGGGTGAGGACCAGACAAATGAGGCCCACCGCGTCAAAATTACGAAGCCGTATTATCTTGGTATTTATGAAGTTACGCAAAAGCAATGGGCGCTTGTTATGGGGGGAAATCCGTCGGAACATCGCGGCGATATGAAGCCTGTTGAGAATGTTTCGCATGGCAGTGTGCGTGGGCATGATACGGGCTCTGGCTGGCCAAAAAGTGCCGCGGTTGATACGGATTCATTTCTTGGGCGGCTGAGGGCGCGGACGCAGGAGGAAGGGTTTGATTTGCCGACGGAGGCGCAATGGGAATATGCGTGTCGGGCGGGGACGACGAATTATTTCAGCTATGGCGAAGAAGCGGACGCATCCTATATGTGGACGGATCAAGGGATGGCGGGCGAGCAAGTTGTGGGAACAAAGAAGCCAAATTCTTGGGGATTTTATGATATGCACGGGAATGTTTGGGAATGGTGTGCGGATTGGGATGGCGGCGAGCCGAGTTATGGTACCGATCCGAAGGGGCCTGACTCGGCCGCATTTCGCGTGTTCCGCGGCGGAAGTTGGTTTATGTCGGCAGATGATTGCTATTCGGCGCGGCGCGGCAGTTTTTATTCGGCTGGGCTTACGGCCTATTATGGTTTCCGCTTAGCATTGAACTAGTTTGGGCGGAGATCTGCCGCGTGTGACTATTTGCCGCGTGGGCTTGGGTGTGTGAGGGGAAAACGCCCAGGAAGAGGCGAGCTTTTCCAGGGGAAAATGGGGCAAATTTCAGGTGAATTTTTGCGAAGTTATGGTCATAAGCTTGCGAAGTTATGGTCATCAAGTTTTGGGACAGTGGGACAGATGGGACAGGAGGTAGCTGGGACAAAGTGTGACATGTTGGCACAATTTAGGGTATATCGCGGCGGATTTTGTGGGTTGGCATGGGTTGTGCTGGGTATTTTGTGTCACTCATGGTGGGTGGCAGAAAGTAGAGAATAGAAGATATGGCAAAGGTACTTGGTATTGACTTGGGCACGACAAACAGCTGTATGGCTGTTATGGAAGGCGGAGAGGCGACGGTGATTCCGAATAAGGAAGGCGCGCGGACGACTCCGTCGATTGTTGCATTTACGAAGACTGGCGAGATTTTGGTTGGTCAGGCAGCGAAGCGTCAGGCGGTGACGAATCCGAAGTCGACGATTTACTCGATCAAGCGTTTCATTGGGCGTCGGTTCGAGGAGATGACGGACGAGATCAAGATGGTTCCGTACGAGGTGGTGGCGGCGCCGAATGGGGATGCTGCGGTGAAGGTGAACGACAAGGTTTACACGGCGCAGGAGATTTCCGCGATGGTTTTGCGGAAGTTGAAGGAAGATGCGGAGGCGTTTTTGGGCGAGAAGATTACGGAGGCGGTGATTACGGTGCCGGCGTACTTCAATGACCAGCAGCGTCAGGCGACGAAGGATGCGGGCAAGATTGCGGGCTTGGACGTGAAGCGGATTGTGAATGAACCGACGGCGGCGAGCTTGGCGTATGGGTTGGACAAGAAGAAAAACGAGAAGATTGCGGTGTACGACTTTGGTGGTGGTACATTTGATATTTCGATTTTGGATATTGGCGACGGCGTTTTCGAAGTGAAGGCGACGAATGGTGATACGCATTTGGGCGGCGATGACTTGGATCAGGCGATCATGAAGTGGATGATTGAGGATTTCAAGGCGCAGCAGGGGATTGATTTGGGCAACGACATGATGGCGTTGCAGCGTTTGAAAGAGGAAGCGGAGAAGGCGAAGTGCGCGCTTTCGAGTGCGACGAGCTATGACATCAATTTGCCGTTCATCACGGCGGATGCGACGGGTCCGAAGCATTTGACGACGTCGTTGACGCGTTCGAAATTGGAGACGCTGACGATGGATTTGGTGAATCGGACGAGTGAGCCTTCCCGCAAGTGCATGCAGGATGCGGACTTGAGTTCGGTGGATGAAGTTGTCTTGGTGGGTGGCCAGACGCGTATGCCGCTTATACAGGAGAAGGCGAAGAGCTTGTTTGGCAAGGAACCGCACAAGGGTGTGAACCCGGATGAGGTTGTTGCGATGGGCGCGGCGATTCAGGGCGGCATTTTGAAGGGCGAAGTGAAGGATGTTTTGCTCCTTGATGTGACGCCGTTGACGCTGGGGATTGAGACGCTTGGTGGTGTGATGACGCCGCTTATTGAGCGCAACACGACGATTCCGACGAAGAAGTCGCAGGTGTTTTCGACGGCGGCAGATAATCAGCCGGCGGTGACGATTGCGATTTTCCAGGGCGATCGTAAGATGGCGCGTGACAATAAGAGCTTGGGTAATTTCAACTTGGATGGGATTCCGCCGGCGCCGCGGGGCGTGCCGCAGATTGAAGTGACGTTCGATATTGATGCGAATGGCATTTTGAATGTGTCGGCGAAGGACCTTGGGACGCAGAAGGAGCAGAAGATTACGATTACTGCCGCGGGCGGTTTGTCCAAGGAAGAGATTGAGAAGATGCGTCGTGATGCGGAAGCGCACGCGGCGGAAGATGAGAAGCGTCATGCGGAAGTCGAGGAACGCAACAAGGCGGATGGCTTGGCCTTCCAGGTCGAGAAGACGTTGAAGGATGCGGGGGACAAGATTGCCGCGGAGAAGAAGGCGCCGGTTGAGGCGGCGTTGAAGGCGTTGAAGGAGGAGTTGGCGAAGACGCCGGCGGCACCGATTGAGTCCATCAAGGCGAAGCAGGAGGCGCTGATGAAGGCGATGGAACCTGTGGCGCAGGAGATGTATTCGGCGGGTGCGGCCTCTCAGGCTGGTGCGGCGGGTGCTGCGGGTGCGAACGCGGGTGCGGGGACGCCGCCACCGAATGATGGCGCGGCCAATGGCGGCAATAAGAAGGATGGCGATGACGTCGTCGATGCCGACTTTACAATGAAGTAAAAAGAACAATTTCGTAAGAAAGAAAAGGAGTAACAAATAATGAAGATTAGACCGTGGGGTGATCGCGTGCTCGTTGAGCCCGTTGAAGAAAAGGAACAGACCGTGGGCGGGATTATTATTCCTGACTCGGCCAAGGAAAAGCCGATGCAGGGCAAGGTGATTGCCGTTGGCAAGAAGCTGGACAAGGATGGCAAGGAGATTGCGTTCGATGTGAAGGCTGGCGACACGGTGCTCCTGCCGAAGTACGGCGGGACGGAAATTAAGCTTGATGGCAAGAAGTTGCAGCTCGTCCGTGAAGAGGACCTTCTGGGCGTGTTGGACAAGTAAAGGATAGCAAAGGACGGGGGAACCCTGGTTTCCCCGATCCCCTTCAATAAGGAAATAGAAAGGTTAAAATATTATGGCAAAGCAGATTAAGTTTGACGCAGATGCGCGGCAGAAAATTTTGGCGGGCATTGAGAAGTTGTCGGCGGCGGTGACGTCGACGTTGGGGCCGTCTGGTCGCAATGTGATTTTGGACAAGAAGTTTGGTTCGCCGCAGATCACGAAGGATGGCGTGACGGTGGCGAAGGAGATTGAGCTGCCGGATCCGTTTGAGAACATGGGTGCGCAGATGGTTAAGGAAGTCGCTTCGAAGACGAATGACGTGGCGGGCGATGGCACGACGACCGCAACACTTTTGGCTGAGGCGATTTACCGCGAAGGCCTCAAGAACTTGACGGCTGGCGCGAATGCGATGGCGTTGAAGGCTGGCATTGACAAGGCGACGGCGGCGGTGACGGAGTCGATCGCGAAGCAAGCGAAGAAGGTCAAGAGCGCGGATGAAATTGCGCAGGTCGCGACGATTTCGGCGAATGGCGATACGGAAATCGGTAAGATGATTTCTGACGCGATGGACAAGGTTGGCAAGGAAGGGACGATCACGGTTGAAGAGGCGAAGACGCTTGAATCGACGCTGGATGTTGTGGAAGGCATGCAGTTCGACAAGGGTTATTTGTCGCCGTATTTCGTGACGAGTCCGGAAGATATGGAATGCGAGTTGGAGAATCCGCTGATTCTTTTGTTTGAGAAGAAGATTTCGAACTTGCAGGACATGTTGCCGCTTTTGCAGGCTGTGGCGAAGACGGGTCGTCCGCTTATGATTATTGCGGAGGACGTTGAAGGCGAAGCTTTGGCGACGCTTGTTGTGAACAAGTTGCGCGGCACATTCCAGGTTTGCGCGGTAAAGGCGCCGGGCTTTGGTGATCGCCGGAAAGCGATTCTTGAGGACATCGCGATTTTGACGGGCGGCAAGCTCATCAGCGAGGATCTCGGGATCAAGCTTGAGAATGTTCAGCTGACGGATCTTGGGCGCGCGAAGAAGGTTGTTGTGGATAAGGACAACACGACGATTGTCGAGGGCCTTGGCAAGAAGGCGGACATTGATGCGCGTGTGGCGGTGATCAAGAGGCAGATTGAGGAGACGACGTCT
>CAVIVB010000015.1:0-6671 GCA_963645785.1 bacterium | reverse complement strand
GTTTGGCGAAGCTTGCGGGTGGCGTGGCGTTGATCAAGGTCGGCGCGGCGACGGAAGCGGCGATGAAGGAGAAGAAGGATCGCGTGGATGATGCGTTGCATGCGACGCGTGCGGCTGTCGAGGAAGGCATTGTGCCGGGCGGCGGCGTGGCGTATTTGCGTGCGCAGAAGGCGATTGACGCGCTCAAGCTGGAAGGCGATGAGCTCGTTGGCGCGAAGATCATTGAACGCGCGATTGAGGCGCCATTGCGGAAGCTTGTCAATAATGCGGGCCAGGAAGCGGCACTTGTCATTGCGAACGTCAAGAAGGCGACGGGAACGAATGGCTACAACGTTCGTACGGGCGAATATGGCGACTTGCTGAAGGCAGGCGTTGTGGATCCGGCGAAGGTGACGCGCTCGGCGTTGCAGAACGCGGCGTCCATTGCTGGGTTGCTCTTGACAACCGATTGCATGGTGACGGACATTCCTGAGAAGAAGGAGTCGTGCGGCTGTGGCGGGCATGGTGCACCGGACATGGGCGGCATGATGTAAGCTTTGGTTTGGCGAAATTGAAGCTGGAACGGGGGCGCGGCAGTTTTGTCGCGCTCTTGTTTTATGGAATAAGAAAAGGTAAAAAAGGGGGTTGAGGATTGGGACAAAATATGGTATAATATAAGGCAATGTTTGGATTCTTGAAGAGGAAAGCCTCGAGACCGGTCGTATATACGCGTCCGGAGCATTGCATTTCTCGTAAAAACATTGATCCAGACGCGTTGAAAGTGTTGTATCGGCTGTCGAGTTTGGGGTATACGGCGTACCTTGTGGGCGGTGGTGTGCGCGATTTGCTGATGGGTCGGGAGCCAAAAGATTTTGATGTTGGGACGAGTGCGAAGCCGAATGAGGTGAAGAAGGCGTTTCGGAATTGTTTTTTGATTGGGCGGCGTTTTCGGTTGGCGCATGTGCGGTTTGGCGAGAAGGTGATTGAGACGGCGACGTTTCGTCAGAACTCGCAGACGGTGGGTGAGATTATTGAACATGCCGCGGAGGGTCCATTGGAGGATAACACGTTTGGGACGCCGCGGACGGATGCGTATCGGCGTGACTTCACGGTGAATGGGCTTTTCTACAATATTAAGGATTACAGCGTCATTGATTGGGTTGGCGGGATGGATGACATCAAGAAGAAGGTGATTCGTTCGATTGGGGACCCGGCGGTGAAGTTTCAAGAGGACCCGGTGCGGATGATGCGGGCGGTAAAATTTTCGTCGCGGTTGGGGTTCACGATTGAGAAGACGACTTTGGCGGCGATGAAGAAGTACCACAAGTGCATTTTGACGGCGAGTGTGCCGCGGGTGTGCGAGGAGGTGTTTCGGCTGTTTCCGTATGGGCATAGCGCGGAGGCGTTTCGGTTGATGTATGAGGTTGGGATGTTGGGGGATTTGTTGCCGGAATTGGCGGGGGCGATTAAGCGTGCGGGCGGTGCGAAGTGCAAGGTGTGGAAGTATTTGGAGATGTTGGACGTGTATGAGCAGAAGATGGCGGAGGCGAAGTTTGAGGTTGGGAATGCGATGCGCGCGGCAGTTTTGATGACGGTGTTGGCGGATGAGATGAAGGAAGGTGGGGCGCGCGCGGCGATGCGGACGATGAGCGTGGCGCTGAAGATTCCGAAGGCAGTTTATTTTGAGGCGGTGTTATTGATAGAGAGTCGCGCTCGGCTTTCGGCATCGCCTTCACGCGGCAAAAGCCGTTTTATTTACAATCGTGATTTTCTCGATGCGCTCGACTACAACCGGATTGTGTGTCGTGCAGAGGGGAAGGACGAAAATACGCTCAATGAATGGGCGGATCTTTACGAAAAGAAAGGCAAAGAAAGATGAACGAAGAACTCCTGAAAGAAGTCAAGGGATTGATCCCGTATATTGCGATCGCGTTGATTGCGGTGGGCGGGTATTATGGTGTGAAGAATCACATCGAATCGAAGAAGGTCGCGGCGAGTTCGGCGCTTGTGAATGCGCTGACGGCGGAAGAGTTGGAAGAGGCGGTGACGAAATTTGGTTCGACGGCGACGGGGCCTGTTTTGAAGATGCGTTTGGCGAAGCAGTATTTTGATGCGGGGCGTTATGAAGAGGCGCTGGCGCAGTATGAAGCTTTGGAGAAGGCGCCGGCGGAAAGTTTTGAGGATGTGCCAGTTGTGGGCAAGGCGCAAGTGTTGGAGGCGATGGGCAAGTATGACGAGGCGCTTGCGATCTTTGAGAAATTTGCCGCGGAGAAGCCGAACAATTATTTGACGCTGACGGCGCAGTTGGGCGCGGCGCGTTGCACATGCGAAAAGGGCGACAAGGAAGCGGCGCTCAAGATGATTGCGGCGCTGAAGGAAGCGGCGACGGATGGCCTTGCGAAATCGCGTATTGATGTTACGGAAGACTGCATCAAGCGTTATGTGAAGAAATGAACTTTTTGAGAGAAGTCGGCCGGACGACGCGCATTTTGGTGGCATCGGTCCTCGCGTTTGGATCCGTCTTTCGAAGCCGATCTTCTCGAAGTGATTTTGCCGCGCAACTGCACCGAGTGGGCATCTCGACATTGCCTGTGGTGACAGTTGTGTCGCTTTTTACGGGGATGATTTTGGCGTTGCAGGTGGGGCTTGAATTGCGGCGGTTCAATCAGGAGATTTATTTGGGGGCGGCGGTGATGCTGAGTTTGATACGTGAGATGGCGCCGTTTAGTTGTGGGATGTGTTTGGCGGCGTGCGTGGGGTCGGCGATTGCGGCCGAATTGGGGACGATGAAGGTGAACGATGAAATTGCCGCGCTTGAGATTATGTCGATTTCGCCGATCCGCTATTTGGCGGCGCCGCGGATTTTGGCGTTGTTGGTGATGGCGCCGTTGATTGCGTTTTTCTGTTGTATGGTGGGGACGATTGGCGGCGGGATTGTGGGTGTGACGCAGTTGGGGGTGGACTTTGGGCAATATGCGTCGAGCGCGCTGACGATGGCGGAGGCGAAGGATTTGTTTTGTGGGCTTGTGAAGGCGGCGGTGTTTGGGCTTGTGATTGGGACGGTGTCGGTGGCGGAAGGTTTTGGGACGAGTTTGGGCGCGACGGGGGTTGGGAAAGCGACGCAGAGGTGTGTGATTATTTCGTTTCTTTTGATTTTGATGTTGGGGTATATGATTACGAGGGTGTGCTACCAATGAGTTTGATTGCGTTCGAGAATGTGACGAAGAGTTTCGATGGGAAGCGCGTGTTGGACGGGCTTTCGTTTGGGGTGGAGCGCGGCGAAATTTTGGCGGTGGTGGGTCCATCGGGGACGGGGAAGAGTGTGACGTTGAAGCATTTGGTGGGGCTGATTGAACCGGATGAGGGGCGCGTGATGTTTGATGGGGTGGATGTGGCGAGTTGCAGCGCGGCAGATTTGGAAGCGGTGCGGCGGCGGATGGGTTATTTGTTTCAGAGCGGGGCGCTTCTCGCGTGGTTGACGGTGGCGGAGAATGTGGCGTTGCCGCTGAGGGAATGCACGAAGTTGAGCGAGGATGAGATTGAGAAGCGCGTGGCCGCGGCGTTGGAGGCTGTGGAGTTGACGGACGCGGCAGAGAAGTATCCGACGGAAATTTCGGGCGGGATGCAGAAGCGTGCGGGGCTGGCGCGGGCGGTCGTGAGAGAGTGCGAAGTGGTGTTGTACGATGAGCCGACGTCGGGGCTTGATCCGGTCACGTCGGTCACGATTCATCGGTTGATAAAGAAGTTGAATTGCGAGATGGGATTGACGAGCATTGTGGTGACGCATGATTTGGCGGCGGCGTTGAAGCTTGCGGATCGGGTGATGTTGTTGAAGGGCGGGCGCGCGGTGGCGTGTG
This sequence comes from bacterium, assembly GCA_963645785.1. Taxonomy (GTDB): domain Bacteria; phylum Verrucomicrobiota; class Kiritimatiellia; order RFP12; family UBA1067; genus UBA1067. Next base: position 2,835 of record CAVIVB010000015.1, on the reverse strand, counting down.
CGAAGAGTGCAGATTTTGTGAAGCTGGCGATTCCAGAAGTGCAAGAATTTTTGGCGGCAACGAAAGGAGATAGTTTATGAGCTCGAAGAAAAGAAATGAATCATTCGCGAATTTGTTGACGGGCGTTTTTATGCTGGTCGTTTTGGCGGCGCTCGTGTATTTCACGATTGTGATTTCGGGCGTGGACATTGTGTTTGGGCGCGCGCGGGTGAAGGCGCAAGTTGCGTTTGAGCAGGTCGGCGGGTTGAAGGATCACGATAGCGTGATGTACCGCGGCACAAAGGTTGGCACGGTCGAGAAGATTGATTTGTCGCCGTCGAATTTGGTGGTGCATATTGAGATTGATAAGTCGGTGGTGCTGAGGGAAGGCTATGAGATTAATGTGCGGTCGCTCTCGTTGTTGGGCGGGAATTTTTTGGAGTTGGATGAGGGCACGGGTGCGACGATTGATTGGGGGCGCGTGTTGTTGAAGGGCGTGACGCCATCGGATTGGATGAGCGATATTTCGAATGTGGCGAAGAACCTCAACAAGATTACGGGGCAGGAAGAGATTGGCGGGATTGTGAGCAACTTGCTTGTGACGACGGATAAGGCGCGATTGTTGGCGGAGCGGTTGGAGCGCGGCGAAGGTTTGCTTGGGAAGTTGCTGGCCGCCGATGATACGCTGTATCGCGAGTTGAATGCGACGGTGACGAATGCCGCGGCGATTTCTGTGGACTTGCGGAAGATGGCGGCGAACGCGGCAGTTTTGTCGGAGCGGCTGGCGAAGGGCGAGGGGACGCTTGGCAAGTTGATGGCACCGGGCGATACGTTGCATGATGATTTGAGCGCGGCGTTGGCGTCGTTCAAGAAGGCGTGTGATTCGCTTGATATGGGCGATGCAAAGGGCGATATCAAGGATGTGGTTGCGGGCGCGAAAAGCTTGATGACGAATTTGACAGTTGTCGCCGAACGGCTTAAGAATGGTGAAGGTACGCTTGGCAAGTTGACGACGGATGAGACGATGTACAACGAGGTCAACGGACTTCTTCGTGATGCGCGGCAGATTTTGGATAACTACCGCGACACGACGCCGATTTCGACCTTCACGTCGCTTGCAACAGGGGCGCTCTGATGATGTTGGGCGCGGCACTTTTTTTGGCGGCGTCGTCCGTTTTGTTGGGCGATGGTGTGGCGCCAGAAATGCCGCGTGCGCAGGCGTATCTTGTCACGTCGGGTGATGGTGCGATGCGGCTTGAAGACCGCTATGAGGTGGCGGATCTTTGGATTGCACGCGAGATGGTGGGGCGTTGGATGGATGCGGAAGGTCGCGTCTTTTCGGTCGCGGGATTGGACACGCAGCTCCCCGCCTTTTTGAATGAACGCAAGGCGCGTGCGCAATTTGTGAAGGAGCTTGTTCCGGCAAAAAACAAGGAGAAGGAAGAGCTGCATCAACTCGTGAATATGCTTTCACCTGTGGAGCCAGCTGGCGCGAAGGAGTACACAAAGCCGCGGCAGAAACCGCGCGGCTACAAGGATGTTCGCTACTACGAAGGCACGAATGAACATGCGATTGTGTGTGCGTACTTGCCGGACCGCCCGGGGGCAACGTGGGCGCTTGCGTCGTGGGAACTTTTGGACGAGGACGACCTTGATGAGAAGCGTGAAATCTTCGAAGAGGAATTCTTTGAGAAGAAACTCGAAGTTGCCTACACCAACAAATTGCCCGCGGCAGATTTGAACGAGCGCGAGCTTTTACGCGATGCCGCGCGCCACTCAATCGAGGCCTACGACAATTGGCATTTTACGTCATCGGATGAATACGTGGTCCTTGACAACTTGCAGGGGAATCGGCAATTTGTGACTGCGTTTACAAACGAGATACCGCGTCTTCGTAAGCAATATGCCGCGGCGTTTCCGTCTCCGGTTGATGGTTCGAATGTTTTGTGTACGGCGCGCATTTATGCGAATCGGGCGGAGTACTTGGAGGCGGTTGGTGAAGATATGCAATGGAGCGCGGCGTATTGGTCGCCTGCGCGGCGCGAGCTTGTTGCGTATTTGCCTGAGGGCGGTTCGCCTGAGCTCATGAAGACGATTCGGCATGAAGCGTTTCATCAATATCTTTCGTATGCGACGGCGATGATTTCTGCCGCGCCCTGGATCAATGAAGGCTACGCGCAATACTTCGAAGAGCCAGATAGCGCGACCTGGAAATTGACGACGCGCGATGAAAAGCCCACGACCGATGACATTTCGCGCTACGCCGAACTCCTTCCTGCGCTCCTCAAAATGAACTACACCGAGTTTTACGCGGGCACAGACGCCGAGCGCCGCCTCAAATATCGCCTGGCGTGGTCCATTGCTTACTTTCTTGAGAAGGGCGCGCCGCTTGTGCGTTTCCAACCTTTTGCCACTTTGCGCGCTGACTACATCAACGCCGTTTTGCGCACACACGACCGTGATGAGGCGACCGATGCCGCATTTGGGTCGGACGAACGCCTCAAACTTTTCATCAGCGAATGGAAACGCTTCTGGCAAAATATGTAGGCCGCCTCGCGCCCTCGCCAACGGGGGCCTTGCATCTTGGCAACGTCCGCACGTTTATGGTGGCTTGGCTTCGCGCGCGTTCTCTTTCGGGTCGGCTTGTGATGCGCATTGAGGACCTCGATCATCCACGCGACAAAAAAGGTGCCGCCGCGCAAGCACTCGAAGACCTCCGTTGGCTTGGATTTGATTGGGACGAAGAATATACACAATCGAAGCGCACGGCCCACTATCGCGCCGCGCTCGATGAGCTTCTTGCCAAGGGTCTCGTCTATCCTTGCACCTGTTCGCGTGCTGACGTTGAACACGCGC
>CAVIVB010000014.1:0-13085 GCA_963645785.1 bacterium | reverse complement strand
GTTGGGTGGGCGACGGGGTTTTGATGGGTGCAAATGGGGGTCTCTTGGAAAAAGTCACTGGAGGTTTTTTAAAAAACCACCGGTGGAAATTCTTAAAACCACCGGTGACTTTTTTGAAAACCACCGGAGGTTTTATCCAAGAGAGACTGGGAACGTACCAAAGAGTGACTGGAATTGGACCATTTTTTCAGGGGGAATCGATCAATTTGAAGGGGTGGGAGAAGGGGATAGATGAGAGCGGGGGCGATTTTTTCAGTCATAAAAGTGCCGCGCAGGCGGGTAGAGGGGGGAGATGGTGCAGGGGAAGAGAGGGGATAGAGGGCATGTTTTGGATTGTATTATGAAGGTTTTGCCGCGGTAATGTAGAGAAAGGAGAAGAAATGCAAAAAAGTGAAAATACCCTATTGACGAGAGGGATCAAAATATGGTATAATATACGCTCCAGTTGGAAAAGTAAGGACATTAAATAATGCCGACTATTAATCAGTTGATTCGCAAGGGTCGTCAACCGCTTGCGTCTTACTCGAAGTCGCCGGCGCTGAAGGCTTGCCCGCAGCGTCGTGGCGTGTGTCTCGTCGTTAAGACGATGACTCCTAAGAAGCCGAACTCGGCTCTTCGTAAGGTTGCCCGTGTGCGCCTGACGACGGGCGTTGAAGTGACGGCCTATATTCCGGGTGAAGGTCACAACTTGCAGGAACACAGCGTTGTTCTGGTGCGTGGTGGCCGTGTGAAGGACCTCCCGGGCGTGCGTTACCACATTATTCGTGGTAAGCTGGACTCCCTTGGTGTGAACGGTCGCAACCGCAGCCGTTCGAAGTATGGTATGAAGCGCCAGAAGAAGGAAGAGAAGTAAGCTATGTCACGCAGAGCTAAGAAGATTGAAAAGCGCGTGAGCTTGGATCCGAAGTTCAATTCGGAGCTCGTTGCGCACATGATCCGCGTCATTATGAAGGATGGTAAGAAGTCCGTCGCGGAAAAGATTGTGTACGGTGCAATCGATAAGGTGAAGGAAGCGATGGAGAAGGATCCGACGAAGTTCGTCAAGGACGAGAAGACGTTCACGGAGCCGCTCGAAGTTGTTTCTGCCGCGATTGACAATATGAAGCCCCAGGTTGAGGTGAAGACCCGCCGCGTGGGTGGTACGACGTATCCGGTGCCGGTGCCGATTGCTGCGAAGCGTCAGTTGTCGCTTGCGTTGCGTTGGACGACGCAGTATGCGGGTGCGCGTCATGGTATGGGCATGCCGGCGGCGGTTGCTGCTGAGATTATTGATGCCTTCCAGGGTCAGGGCAACGTCATCAAGAAGCGTGACGATGTGCACAAGATGGCCCAGGCCAACAAGGCGTTTGCGCATTACGCCTGGTAAAGAAAACGAGCTTTTCCAACGGAGAAGAAGGAACGCGTGGTTGCCGCGTTCCTTCTTTCGTTAAGGGGAAGTTTGGGGTTGAATTTCGGTCTGAAATATGGTATAATATAAGGGTATGAGCGAGCAAGAGATTCAGGGCGAGAACCCGAGCGAAGTGCCTGTCGTGGCGGCAGGCACATTAGAGGATGTTAACATCGAAGATGAGATGTCGCGTGACTACATCGATTATTCGATGAGCGTCATTGTTGGGCGTGCGTTGCCGGATGTGCGCGATGGGTTGAAGCCGGTGCATCGGCGGTGTTTATTCTCGATGCACAAGCTGGGCGTCACGTTTGGGTCGAAGCACATGAAGAGTGCGCGTATTGTGGGTGATGTGATTGGTAAGTATCATCCGCATGGGGACAGCGCGGTGTATGATACGATTGTGCGTATGGCGCAACCGTTTTCGCTCAGGACGACGCTCGTGGATGGGCATGGTAACTTTGGCTCGATTGATGGTGATGGCGCGGCGGCGATGCGTTACACCGAAGTGCGCTTGCAGAAGATTTCGGAAGAGATGCTCGGCGACCTCGAGAAGGATACGGTGGATATGGTGCCGAACTTCGACGAGACGTTGGAGGAACCGAGCGTGTTGCCAGCGAAGTTGCCGAACTTGCTTTTGAATGGGTCGAGCGGCATTGCCGTGGGCATGGCGACGAATATCCCGCCGCACAATTTGGGTGAGCTGTGCGATGGTATTTCGTATTATGTGGACCATCGTGAGGACTGCACGGTTGATGATTTGATGCAGTTTGTGAAGGGCCCGGACTTCCCGACGGGTGCGCAGATTTGTGGGTACAATGGAATTGCCGCGATGTACAAGACGGGTCGCGGGCAGTTGCATGTGCGAGGCAAGGCGACGATTGAGGAACAGAAGAATGGGCGCGCGCGAATTTTGATTACGGAAATTCCGTATGCGGTGAATAAGCGCGAGATGTTGATGCACATGGCCGAGCTCGTGAAGGAGAAAGTGCTGGAAGGCATCAGCGATATTCGCGATGAATCGAAGGACGATGTGCGCATTATCGTGGAGCTCAAGCGCGATGCGATGCCGGAGATTGTGCTGAACCATCTCTATAAGCACACGGAATTGCAGACGACGTTTGGTGCGAATATGCTGGCGCTCGATGGTGGGCGGCCGAAGATTTTGAACTTGAAGGATTTCTTCCGCGCGTACACGAATCACCGCTTTGAAGTGATTACGCGGCGGACGCGGTTTGAGCTCCGCAAGGCCCAGGCGCGCAAGCACATCTTGGATGGCTTACTGCTCGCGATTAGCAATTTGGATGAGGTCGTTTCTATCATTCGTGGGTCGGCCAATCGTGATGAGGCAAAGGGCAAGTTGCAGGAGCGCTTTGGCTTTTCAGACTTGCAAGTCAACGCGATTCTTGAAATGCGCCTCTACCAGCTGACGGGGCTCGAGCGCGATAAGCTGGAGGCGGAGTTGGCGGCGCTCTTGAAGACAATTGAAGAGCTTACAGCAATCCTCGCGGATCCGAATCGCATTTACGCGATCATCAAGGATGACCTCGCGATGCTGAAGATGAAGTTCGCGTCGAAGGAAGATGCAAAGCGGCGGACGGAAATTGTCGCGGACGAGAATGAAGTTTCGGTGAAGGACCTCGTGCCAGATGCGCCGTGCGTGATTACGCTTTCGAACCGTGGCTACATCAAGCGCGTGCCGTTGACGGAGTACCGCGAATCGAACCGCGGCGCGAAGGGTATCAAGGGCGGGCAAGTGAAGGAAGAGGACTTCATTCGCCTTGTGTTTGTGGCGCAGACGCACGATTCGCTGATCTTCTTTACGAACACGGGACGTATCTTCTTGAAGGATGCGTACCAGATTCCAGAAGCGCCGCGGACGAGTTTTGGGCGGCCGCTCATCAACCTTTTGAACTTGCAGGAAGGCGAGCAGATTTTGAACTTGCTGCCGATTCGCTCGTTCGAAGGCGACGTCGATATTTTCTTTGCGACGAAGCAGGGCACGGTGAAGAAGACCCTGCTGGGCGAATTCAAGAATGTGAACCGTGCGGGCATTCGCGCAATCAACATTGATGAGGGCGATTCGCTTGTGGATGTGCGCCTTGTCAAGCCGAATGACGACGTCATTATGCTCACGAAGAATGGGCGGGCGATGCGTTTTGCCGCGACGGATGTGCGGCGGATGGGGCGTGGCGCGACAGGCGTCCGCGGCATTCGTTTGCGCGAAGGCGATGAGGTCGTTTCGCTCGATGCGGTGGATGATGAGAAGACGCTCTTTATTGCGACGGCGAATGGCTATGGCAAGCGGTGCGAGTTCAAGGACTTCACGCGCCACAGCCGCGGCGGGCAAGGCATGATTGGCATCAAGGGCGCGGAGCGCAATGGCGTCGTTGTCGCGGCACATGCGGTGTCGGATGACGAGAGCGTGATTGCGATTACGAGCGACCAGTTGATGGTGCGCAGTGCCGTGGCGCAGTTCCGCGTCCAGAGCCGGAGCGCGACGGGTGTTCGCCTTGTTCGTTTGAATGAAGGCGAGACGCTTGTTTCGTTGAGTGTGTGCGAAGGCGAGGAAGAAGATAAGAATGCCGCGCCGATCGAAGGTGAGGAGCCTGTCGCGCCGACTGAGCCGACAGAACCGACACCGGAGCCGCCTGTGGCCGAGTAAAGAATGGAAGCGACCTGCTCGCTTTGCCCGCGGAATTGTGCCGCGCCCCGTTTTCAGGCGAATCCAAAGCCTGGCTACTGCGGCGCGGGAAATCTGCCGCGGGTCTTTCGTTGGGGTCCACACTTTGGTGAAGAGCCGCCATTGACGGGAGAGCGCGGAAGCGGATGCGTCTTCTTTTCGCGTTGCACCATGAAGTGCCTTTACTGTCAGAACTCGCCTTGGAGCTGGCGCGGCGAAGGCGTGGATAAATCAATTCCAGAGTTGACAGCCATCTTTCGCGACCTTGCCACAAAGGACCGCGTTGAAAATTGGAACCTCGTTTCACCGACGCCGTACTTACCGTTCATTCGCGAAGCAATTGCGCCGCTCCTCAAGGAAGGCATTCGCTTGCCCTTTGTGTGGAATTCATCCGGCTACGAGAAGGTGGAAACGCTTGAGGAATATCAGGACTTGTGCGATTGGGCGCTTTTTGATTTGAGGTACTCGCGGGGGAAAACTGCCGCGGAAGCTTCGGGCGCGGCAAATTATGTGGAAGCGGCGCGGGCGGCTTTGAAGTGGGCATTTGAACATACGAAGGTCATTTGCCGCATTCTTGTTTTGCCGGGCCATGCCGATGAGGCGATTGAAAACCTCGCGTGGATTGCGACGGAGCTTTCAAATGAGCTTCCCGTTTCCATTATGAGCCAGTATACGCCCGCGTATAAGGCCCTTGAAACGCCGCCGTTCAACCGAGGCGTCACGCAAGAGGAATACGACGAGGTGACCGAGGCCGCGGCAGATTTTGGCTTTGAGCAAGGCTGGATTCAGGGCTTTGGCGCGGCGGATCCTCGTCTTGCGCTCCTGGGGGAAAACATGTCTTCCGACCACGGAACGGTCCGCTAATTCCTCTTTTTGAACCTTCTCTCCGCGGCACTTCCCGACGTTGCAATCGTATACTAAAGAAAATACGCGCGTAACTTAGCTAGGTTACGCGCGTATTTTCGCGGAGTTACGGCCATAACTTGGCGGGGTTATGGTCATAAATGGGGGCGATTCCAAAGTCAATTGGGTGTGGGCGCGATTGAAGGAGGGAATGACTTATCAAGCATTGAGAAAATGTGCCGCGATAATTAGTCAAAATTGGGGATTGACTCGACAAAAAAAAATGGTATAATATACGCCATCTAAGTGGGACTAGGTTTGTTTGGCATAGGGCTAGGCAAATTGACGCCCGATCAATAAAACAAAAAGGAACAAATAGATGGCTAAGATAGGAAAGATGTTCGCGGTTCTATCCGCGGCAGTTTTGGTGGGCTTGATGCCCAACTTCGCGCAAGCGTATACGTGGGAGGGGTATGAAAATAAGGATGGAACCGCGACAGTCACTGGGACCACAGACGGAGAGGATATATCAGGTGACTTGAAGATTCCATCGACTTTGGAATGGTCGGACGGCAGAGGGACTGTTTCTGTGAAGAGAATAGGAAGCTATGCATTTGAGTGGTGTGAGAAATTGACGTCGGTGACGATTGAAGAAGGCATAGAACAAATTGGTGATTTGGCGTTTTATCGTACAGGTCTTAAGACTGTGACCATTCCGAGTAGCGTGAAGTACATTGGTGAATGTGCATTTTTTATATGTACGAACCTTTCTTCTGTGACGATTGCAGAAGGTGTGGAAGAGATTGGTTGCGCTGCGTTCTTTGGTTGCAGCAGTTTGAAAGAGTTGATCATTCCTGCGAGTGTGAAGCAAATAGGCTATTATTTCATGGGTAATGTGCCTAATTCGAAGAAGAGTAATGTTTCTATTACGTTTCTTGGTGCGCCGCCTACGGTGACGTGGAGTGAGGATAATAACTTTTTTCCGGTGATCGTTTGGGGAGGGAATTTTACGGGCTACTATACGGCGGAGTATGAGAAGGAATGGAAGGCGGCGATGGCGGGTGGCAAGTGGTATGGTCTCAAGATGAAGAAGGCAAGTTCCACTTCGAAGAAGGATACTTCTAAGACAGATACGCAACCGGTTGATTTGGGCGTGTTTACAAAGGCGCGGACGTTCAATGGGTATGTCATGGATGGGGAGCAATATGTGGGTTCGATTCAGGTTAAGGCCGCCAAGGCGAAGACCAATAAGAAGACAGGGTTGACGACATCAAAGTTTACGGTGGCGGTGCAAGTGTTGGGCGAAAAGAAAGTGTCGCTCAAGGGTGAGTATGACTTGTCCGAGGGCGCGATTGAGATGGAGACGCGGGATGGTCATGTGCTTTCGCTTGAGATGGACGATGGGTCGAATTTGTTTGTTGGGACATTTGATGATTATGATGTTGAGGTGGTGATGGATGATGGGACAAAGAAGTCGTATGCGCTTGAGGAAGGCGCGGCGTTTTATGTGGACACCGCGGCACTTTCGGATTTGCTGGGCGATTCTACATATGAAGATTATTTGCCGGATGGAGTTGAGATTACGACGAAGGGGACGAAGTGGAGTTTGCCGAAGGCGGGGAAGGTCGTTTATAATAAGAAGGTTGGCGGGATTGATGAATCGAAGCTTGGGGAGAATCCATCGGGTTTGAAGCTGACGTTCAAGTCGAAAGATGGGACGTTCAAGGGTTCGTTCAAGGCGTATATCGATAAGAATGGCAAGCCGAAGGCGACGACGGTTTCGGTGAGTGGGTTTGTTGTGGATGGTAAGGGCTATGGCATTGCCACCATCAAGAAGCTTGGTTCGGTACCGATTACGATTGAGTAATGGATAAACTCGAAGCTGACGCTTCGGGCACAAAACAAGGGGAGAGATGGCCAAGCACAGCTTGGCCATCACCACTATTAAAGGAGTGGTGGCGCGGCAGATTTTTGGAGGAAAAGTAAGGAGGTGGGTTGAAATCTGTCGCGGAATATGGTATAATACACAGCTGTAAAGGTTATGGTAGATTTTCGGATAGGCGTCGGATATGATTCGCATCGGTTTTCAACGGATGCGGAGCGGGCGTTTATACTTGGTGGGGTTCATATCAAGAATGTGCCGGGGCTGGTGGGGCATTCGGATGCAGATGTCTTGGTACACGCGATAATTGACGCGATGTTGGGTGCCGCGGCGATGGGGGATATTGGGTCGCACTTTCCGGACACGGATGAAAAGTGGGCGGGGGCGGATTCGATGAAGATGCTTGCGGCGGTGATGGAGGAGGTTTTTGAGGCGGGATGGCGCGTGGGGAATATTGACGCGGTGGTGATTTGTGAGCGTCCAAAGTTGAGGCCGTACATTGATTTGATGCGGGAAAGGATTGCCGCGGTGTTGGGTATTGATTGCGCGGCAGTTTCTATTAAAGGAAAGACGAACGAGAAGATGGATGATGTGGGCGCGGGGGTTGGCGTGAGCGTTCATGCGGTGGCGTTACTTAAGAAGGAGAATTCAAAATGAGTTGGTTTATTGGTGGGATTATTTTTCTTGTGGTTGGGTACTTCACGTATGGGAAGTTCGTGGAGAAGTTGGTGGGGCCATCTGATCGGCCGACGCCGGCGGTGGCGAATCCGGATGGGGTTGATTATGTGGAGTTGCCGAAGTGGAAAAACATGCTGATACAGCTTTTGAACATTGCGGGCGTGGGGCCTGTGATTGGGGTCATTGCGGGGATCAAGTTTGGGAAGGTGGCGCTGTTGATTATTCCGGTTGGGTGTGTGTTTATGGGGGCGGTGCATGATTTTGTGAGCGGGATGATTTCGATTCGGATGAATGGTGCGAACTTGCCGAAGATTGTGAAGACGTATTTAGGGAAGGGGTATGCGACGGCGTTTTCGTGGTTTATGATTGCGTTGTTGCTTTTGTTGGTGGCGGTGTTCATCAACATTCCGGCGAACTTGATTGATAAGACGGTGTTTCCGAATGTTCCCTTTTTCTGGTGGATGGTGATTATCATTTTTGGGTACTACGTGGTCGCGACACTTTTTCCGGTGGACAAGATTATTGGTGCGATTTATCCGTTCTTTGGTGCGATTTTGGTGATTGGATCGTTGGCGATGTGCGGGGCGTTGATTTGGTATGGGGCGCAGGATGGGAGCTTATTGGAGGAGAGCGCGGCATTTTTGGATTATCGAGCGAATGATTTCAATGCGGGCGGGAAGAGCCCGTTGTTTCCATTGTTGTTTGTGACGATTGCGTGTGGGATTATTAGTGGGTTTCATGCGACGCAGAGTCCGATTGTGGCGCGGACGATACGGAGTGAGCGCGAGGCGCGTGTGACGTATTATGGGATGATGATTGCGGAGGGTGTGATTGCGATGATATGGGCGGCGGCGGCGCTGGCGATGTACAATCACGATCCGTCGACGTTGAAGTTGGTGCCGGCGGATGTTTTGTCGCGGGTGACGACGTGGATGTTGGGGCCGTGGATGGGTGGCGTGACGGTGTTTGCGATTGTGGTGCTAGCGATCACGAGTGGCGATACGGGGCTGAGGAGTGCGCGGTTGAGTTTGGCGGAGATGTTGGGGATTTCGCAGGCGAAGACGTGGTCGCGGATACTTGTTTGTGTGCCGCTGGTGGTGATTGTGGCGATTTTGCTTTGGTGGAGCAATTTGAGCGCGGAGAGCTTTGCGCACGTGTGGAACTACTTTGCGTGGGGGAACCAAGTGATGAGTGCGACGACGTTGATGGCGTGCACGGTTTGGCTTTTGAGGGGCGGCAAAAAGTGGTCGGCGCTGGTGACGTTGATACCGGGACTTTTCATGACGAGCGTCGTGAGCACCTTTATTTTATGGACGTCTGCGGACAAGGGGCAGCCGTTTGGGCCGATACCGGGCGGGTTGAGTTTGGGGGTTTCGATAGGTTTGTCGGCGGTGGTGGCGGTGGTGTTTGCGATTTATGTTTTTTGCCGCGGACGAAAAAAGGTGGTTGACGGCGAGGCCTAAAATAGTGTATAATATACGGCGGAAGGAGATATTGTAAGATGGACTACGACAAAGAGAACGAAGAAGAAGAGGTCCTTGAGACCCAGGACGCGGAAGGCGCCGAGATTCGCGATACGGACATCGTGTTTGATTGTCCGCATTGTGGAAAGAGCTTGGTGATCGACTACCGTGGCGCGGGCTTGCAGATTAAATGCTGCCAGTGCGGCGAGACGGTTTTGGTTCCGATTCCATCTGGCATGGAGTTGACGGACCTTGATCTTGACCCAGGCGAAATCTTGAAGCAGCTTTTTGTGACGCGGCGTAGTTTTCAAAAGGCGGAGCTGACGATTCAAGAATTGAAGACGCGGCTGAGCCAATTGCAAGAGACGCTTGGGGTGATGCAAGAAGTTGTGGCGGAAGGGTTGACGCTCGAGTGAGTTCGAAGTCGGTCATTGTTAACGCGCTGACGTTTTCGAGGGCGCCATTGATCTTTACGTGGCTTGCGCTTGCGATTGCGCAGGAGTACCGCGGCGGATTTTGGTATGGGGCGTTGGCGTGTTTGGCGATGATGTTTTCTGGATTGACGGATTTGTGGGATGGGCAGCTTGCGCGGCGTTGGGGTGTGGTGTCGTCATTGGGGAAGATGGCGGACCCGTTGATGGACAAGGTGTTTTACATTGTGGTGTTCCCGACGTTCATTTGGCTGATTGCGCATCGCGGCGAATCGGAGGCGCATGGCGCGGTGATGTTGGGGTTCACGATCCTTTATTTGCTGAGGGATACGTGGGTGACGTTCATGCGTGCGGTGGGGTCGATGTACAAGGCGGATTGCGCGGCGATGTGGCTTGGGAAGGTGCGCACGGCGCTGTCGTTTCCGGGTGCGGGGTGGGTGTATGTGTACCTTGCGTTTCACGATAAGGTGCCCTCTTCGTGGGTGTTTCCGTGGCTTGTGAGCTGTTATGTGGTGGAGGCGATTTTGATTATTTTGACGCTTGTCAGCCTTTGGACGTACACGGTGGCGTATTCGCCCTACCTTAAATTAGCACTTGACACTAAAGGCGAAATATGAGATAATATACGGCATAAACATTTTCACACTAAAGAAGGTACTAAAAAAATGAACACTAAGAAGGCTAATGGTTTTACGCTTGTCGAGTTGCTGGTCGTGATCGGCATTCTCGGTATTTTGATGGGCGCGTTGTTCCCGGCGATTTCGTCGGCGATGCTCTCGGCCAACACATCGGCCATGTCGATGCGTGGGCGGAACTTGTTTGTCGGCATCACGCAGGCGAACACGGAACGCGAGGCGCAGGGCCTGCAGTCTGTGTGGCCGAAGTCCTCGAATCAGAAGAGTGATGACTCGGACGATATTGCGGGCATGGCGTTCAGCGACAGCGCGAAGTTCTTCGAAGAGCTCTTCAACATCTCGAAGTATGGTAATGAAGATTGGTCGCCGTATGTGACGGGTGTGGATTTGGGCGTGTTGTCGGGCTCGGGCGTTCCGGCGTTTTCGGGCGGCACGTCGCTCAAGGGTGATAACGTGGCGTGGTGCGTCGCCAAGGGCGTGACGGATGAAATGGAAGATGTCATTCCGGTCCTCGTCACGCGTAATGCGCAGATTGACCAGCTTCAGACGTCGACCGCGGATATGTCCTCGGACAAGAACGAAATCAAGATGGGCAAGGCCAATGGTGGCGAATCGGATTCTCCGTTTGGCAACAAGGCGTTCATCGTGATTCGTAAGGGTGGCGCGGCGACTGTGATTAAGGCGAAGTACAACAAGCGTTATCTCGTTTACAATCGTCAGAGCATCGTAATTCCGACGGATGCGGGCTTTGAATACTTGAAGACGGGTTGCAAGTAATGATGATTGCACGTGTTGCAATCGATTTATCGCTCGACCGGCTATTCTCTTACTTGGTGCCGGAAGAGCTGGAAAAGAAGTTGGCGGTTGGCCAACTTCTTTCTGTTCCATTTGGCTATCGCACGGCGCAAGGCTTTGTCTTGGATATTGTCCCGGACGATGCGAGAGAGAAGAGCGTGGCGTATAAGCTCAAGCCCATCGCGGCGATTCTGGATGAGACGCCATTCTTCACGCCCGCCTTGCTCCAATTGATTCGGAACATTTCGGATTACACGCTTTCGCCGATTGAAAGCGTCTTGCGTGCGGCGGTGCCCGCGGCGGTTTTGAAAAAGAATATGAAGGCGCGCGAACTCCTTTATGTGGACGCGAATCCCGCGGCAGATTTGAAGGCAATGAAGACGCGGCAGAAATGGATCTACGATCAGCTTGTGCGCCTCGGCGGGGGTTGGTTGCAGTCGATTTGCCAGGAACTCAAGACGACGCCTGCGACATTGCGCACGATGGTGCAAGCGGGGTTTGTCACGATTGAGCCCAAGGCGCGGAGGCGTGATCCACTTTCGGGTCGGCGCGTTTTGCCGACGAAGCCGTTCAAGCTCAACGAAGAACAATCTGCCGCGCTCGATACGATTTGCTCGAATCGAGGGAAAACGATTCTTTTGCAAGGCGTGACGGGCAGCGGTAAGACGGAAGTTTATTTGCAAGCGATCGCGGCCGAATTGGAAGCGGGGCGCGGCGCCATCGTGCTTGTTCCTGAAATTGCGCTGACGCCGCAGACGGTGCAACGCTTTGCGGGACGCTTTGGCGACCGTATTGCTGTCCTTCATTCGGCGCTTTCGGATGGTGAACGCTATGATGAATGGCATCGGATTCGGAGTGGTGAGGCGCGCGTGGTGATTGGACCGCGGTCGGCTATCTTTGCTCCTGTGAAGGATCTTGGCTTGATTGTCGTTGATGAGGAACATGAGACGAGCTACAAGCAAGAAGAAACGCCGCGGTATCATGCGCGGGATGTGGCGGTGCGGCGCGGCAAAATTGAAGGTGCGACGGTTGTTCTTGGCTCGGCCACGCCTTCGGCCGAAAGTTGGGCGTTCGCTTATCAAGGGACTTATGTTTGGGCGGGGATGAATCATCGCGCGGGCGCTGGCACCTTGCCTGTTGTCCATCTCGTTGATATGTCCCAGGAAATCGCGCCTGGTAGCATCTATTCAACCCAACTTCTGGAGGCCATTCATGTGCGTCTTGATCGGCATGAACAAACCATTCTCTTTTTGAATCGCCGCGGTTATTCGCGTTCGATGGAATGCGGCGTGTGTGGCGAGGCGGTGACGTGCCCTCATTGCGGTGTTGCCTACACGTATCATCAGTCCGATAATTGCCTTCGGTGTCACATTTGTGGCGATTGGATTGCGCCGCCCACGGCGTGTCCAACTTGTGGCAACCGCGGCACTTTTTCCTATAAGGGCATTGGCACACAACGCGCGGAAGCGGCCCTTGCCAAGTGTTTCCCGCACGTTCGCATCTTACGTATGGACGCGGATTCCACCAGTCGCAAGAATTCTCATGACGATATTCTTTCGGCTTTTCGCCGCGGTGAAGCGGACATCCTTCTTGGTACACAAATGATTGCCAAGGGTCTTGACTTTCCGAACGTCACGTTGGTCGGCGTTCTCAATGCGGATTCGTCGCTCAATATGCCGGACTTCCGTGCGTCGGAGCGAACCTTTCAACTTCTTTCGCAAGTGGCGGGCCGCGCAGGCCGCGCCGAGCTGCCAGGCGAAGTCTACATTCAAACATACGACCCATCTGCGAGCGCAATCCAAGCCGCGGCAAAAGGCGATTTCACAACGTTCATGCAAGAGGAACTTCGCAATCGTCATGAGGCTTTTTTCCCTCCTTATTCCCATCTTGCGGTTTTGACGATTCGTTCGAAGAATCCTGTGGAAGCGGAAAAGTGGGCGGACATGTATGCGAAAAGTCTCATTCACTTTGCGGATCACTTGACGGAAAAACGCCGCGGGCACATGGTCGCATCCGAAGCGTTGCCTTGCGCACTTGAGAAGGTGGACGATTGGTATCGCTGGCAAATCATTCTGCGTGCGGACAATCCCAATTGGATTATGGCGGCGTGGGTGTGGGTTAAGACGGAGCGTCCCGCCCCTGATACGCTCAAAACCATCATTGATATGGACGCCTATAACTTGATGTAGCGCGGCGGTTTTGGTGGGGAAAGGGGAGAGTTTAGGGTGATAAAGGGCTTTCGTCAGGTGTTTCCAGGGGGGAATTTAGGTTAAAGTACGGTACTTTTC
>CAVIVB010000013.1:0-13441 GCA_963645785.1 bacterium | reverse complement strand
CGTCAATATCGGCGGCGGCATTGGTATTCCATATCGGCTTGATCAAGAGGCGATGAGCCTTGAGGCCGTTGGGAAGGGGATTGAAAAGGCCTACGACGAATTGATTGAAGGTCGCGGCCTCAAGCTCATCAAGCTCTTCATGGAATGCGGACGCTGCATCACGGGGCCCTACGGCTACTTGGTCGCGCGCGTCTTGCACATCAAGAATACGTACCGCCTTTACGCGGGGCTGGACGCGTGCATGTCCAACTTGATGCGTCCGGCGATGTATGGGGCGTACCATGAGATTGTTGTGCCGGGCAAGGAAGATTCGGGCGAGACGAGTGTCTATGATGTGACGGGGTCGCTGTGCGAGAACAATGACAAGTTTGCGATTCAGCGCGTCTTGCCGGTCTTGGAACCAGGCGACCTCGTTGTCATTTGTGACGCGGGCGCGCATGGGCATTCCATGGGCTTCCAATACAATGGCAAGCTTCGGAGTTCGGAACTTCTTCTTGAATCGAATGGCGAGGTGAAAGAAATCCGCCGCGCGGAAACGCTTGACGATTATTTCGCCACGCTCGATTTCACGAACCTCTAATCGTTACTAAGGAGAGACGGATTATGAATAGATATTTTGTGATTGCCGCGGCAGTTTTGATTCCGATCGTGGGAAGTGCTGTTCCGCCTCCGGAACCGTCGCCGCCGCAACAAAAGAAAGTTCAGCCGCCTCCTCCTCCTTCGAAGCCAAACCCGATGCCGAATCCAACGATTACCTATCGCGATTCGCAAGGCCGTGTGTTTGGCACGTCCAAGGTTGATCAATACGGGAAGACCACGTTCCGCGATCCACAAGGCCGCACCATTGGCTTTGGTGAACGGGACAAAAAGCGTGACCGCATGATTTACCGTGATCCGCAAGGGCATGCAACGGCATCTTCGGTAACCGATAAGTCAGGTAAGACGATGTATCGCGATAAGCATGGTCGCCCAACGGGCACTTCCGTAGTGGATAAACAAGGACGCACCATCTTTCGCGACGCGAACGGCCGCACTGTGAGCCCCAAATTCGTCCGCGGCTTCTAACGCATTTTTACGCCTTGAGTGGGCCTGCTGAGTGGGTGGCGGCGCGGTGGACTTCTTGCGCCGTTTCTAGATTCACTCCAGCGACCGCGGCAATTTCTTCAGTCGTCGCTTGGGCGATGGCGTGAATCGTGTGGAAGTGTTGGAGCAATTTCACTTTCTTCGCTTCGCCGATGCCCGGGACTTCATCGAGGACCGATTCGCGAATCGTGCGCTCGCGCAAGGTGCGGTGGTAGGTGATGGCGAAGCGGTGGGCTTCATCGCGCAATCGCGTGCAAACGAAGAGGGCTTGCGAATCGCGCGGCAGAAGAAGATTTGCGCGGCCATCATCGAGGACGATTTCTTCCTGTTGTTTGGCGAGTCCAATCGTTGGGATGTCGGTGACGCCAATTTCAGCGAAGGCGGCGCGTGCGGCGCGAAGTTGCGTAATGCCACCATCACAGATAAACAGGTCGGCGCGCGGCGACGTCTCAAGAAGCGTCGAATCGGGCCCATAGCGGCGTTTGACGACTTCTGCCATGCTGAGTGGATCGTCCGCGCCGATGACGGTCTTGATCTTGAAGTGGCGATAGTAGCGGCCGTCCGGGAGTCCATCGCGCGCAACCACCATAGACGCGACAGAATGCGTGCCGAAGAGATTTGAGATATCGACGCATTCAATGATCCGCGGCGGCTTTGCAAGCCCAATCGCCTCGGCCAATTCTTGAATGCCGCGGAGGGCGTCTTCGCGGTGCATGGAAGGGGACTTGCGGACGAAATGGGCTTTCGTCATTTCCTTGAGCGCGGCAATTGTGTCGCGGAGGCGGGCGGCCGTTTCGTAATCCTTCTTTGCCGCGGCCTCGCGCATTTTATCGTCGAGCTCAGCAAGAACCTGCGGACGCTTCCCATCGAGAAAGGCGCAAGCCTCCTCAAATCGCGCCCGATAGTCCGCGGCAGAAATTTTGCCAAGGCAAGGCGCGGAGCACGTGCGAATGACGTCGGCGAGGCAATGCTTGTGGCACTCAGCGTCCGGCTCGATGGCGTCGCATTCACGAATGCCATAATGCTTTTCAACGAAGTCCTTGGCCGCGCGTACGATGGGGCTTGACGGGAAGGGCCCAAAGTAGCGCGCACCATCTTCGCGGACAATGCGCACGCACGTGAAGCGCGGCCAAGGGGCGTTCACATCGGCCTTCAAGGCGAGGTAGCGCTTGTCGTCGCGCATCAAGATATTGAAGTGTGGCTTATACTTCTTGATGAGCGATGCCTCGGTCAGCAATGCTTCCGCGTCATTTTTGACGGTCATGAATTCGAAGTCGTAAACCGTATCGACCATCGAGCGCACCTTCGGCGGGTGGTCCGCATTCGGCCGAAAATAACTCGAGACGCGGCGCCGCAAATTCTTCGCCTTGCCCACGTAGATGATGACGCCCCGGCGATCTCGCATGAGATAACACCCGGGGCGATTCGGGACGGTCTTGAGCCGTTCTCGAATAAGCTCGGTCATATTGGCTAGGGGTTATTTTGCGGCGTCGGCTAATTCTTTTGCCGGGCCGTCCTCGTCTTTCTTTTCGGCTTCGGCTTCTGCCTTTTCGCCTTCAATCAGACCCTTTTTAAATTCGCCCTTTGCCTTGCCCAACGAGCGTGCGAGTTCGGGGATTTTCTTTGCCCCGAACAACACCGCGATGAGCACGACAACAATCAACACTTGCCAAAGTCCTGGTCTCATTTTTTATCTATCTCCTTTTGCTTCTAAGAGTTGGCGTATAGTATACCATATTTTCGCAGAAATTGGTAGTAGAAAATTTAGAAATTTTTGCCGCGGTTATGGAGGGATAAAAGGAGGCGCGGCATTTCTGCCGAGCCTCCGTGTGTGTTCTATCCAACTATAAGGAAATTCATTAGCAGATGCCTTGGGCAACCATCGCGTCGGCCACCTTCACGAAGCCCGCAATGTTCGCGCCCATCACGTAATCGCCCTTGTGGCCAAAGCGTTCGGCCGCATTGTAGGCGTTGTCGTGAATGGCCTTCATGATGCCCTTGAGCTTGGCGTCCACCTCTTCGCGCGTCCAGCTGAGGCGCTCCGAGTTCTGCGACATTTCCAAACCAGAGGTCGCCACGCCACCTGCGTTCGACGCCTTGCCCGGGCTGTACATAATCTTGGCCGCGCGGAACGCATCCACCGCTTCCGGCGTCGACGGCATGTTCGCGCCTTCGCCCACAAGCGTGCAACCTGCGCCCAGCATGTACTTCGCATCCGCACCATCAAGCTCGTTCTGACGCGAGCACGGGAACGCGCAATCATACTTCGCCACGAGCTGCCACGGATTCTTCTTCGCAACAAACTCGACGCCCGCCGCCTTGATCTCGCTCAATTCGCCGCGCTTCACATTCTTCAAATTCATCACTTCCGCGAGCAGGTCCTTCGAAATGCCGTCCTTGACAACAATTGAACCCGACCGGTCAGACAGCGTCACAACCTTCGCGCCAAGCTGCATCAACTTTTCCGCCGCGAACGACGCCACATTGCCCGAACCCGAAACAACGCACGTCTTACCCGCAAACGCTTCGCCCTTCTTCGCCAGCATGTTCTCCGCGAAATACACATCGCCATAACCCGTCGCTTCTGGACGAATTAACGAACCGCCAAACGACAGCGCCTTGCCCGTCAACACGCCCGTCCACTCATTGACGATGCGCTTGTACTGACCAAACAAATAACCAATCTCGCGGCCGCCCACATTCATGTCGCCCGCCGGCACGTCCGTATCCGCACCAATGTGGCGATAAAGTTCCGTCATGAAGCTCTGGCAGAAACGCATCACTTCCGCATCGCTGCAACGCTGACCCGGCGTATGCGGGCTCTGCTTCGGATTGAAATCAGAACCACCCTTGCCGCCGCCCATCGGAAGCGTCGTCAGCGAATTCTTGAACACCTGTTCAAAGCCGAGGAACTTCAACACCGAAAGATTAACCGTCGGATCAAACCGCAAACCACCTTTATACGGCCCAATCGCGCTATTGTACTGCACGCGATAGCCACGGTTCACACGCACAATCCCCTTGTCATCCACCCACGGCACGCGGAACATAATCACGCGCTCGGGCTCCACCATGCGCTCCAAAATCGCATTCTTCTCATATGCCGGAACCGCCGCGAGAACGGGGTCGAGCGTGAGGAGTACCTCTTCGACTGCCTGAATGAACTCCGGTTCATTCGGATTCTTAGCCTTCACGTCCTTCAGGACGGTATCAACGTATTGACTCATGATATACCTTTTTATTTATAGAACTCATAGCCCCCAACCATTAGGAAGCCACGCTAAAAGGTATAGCATAGAGTGTGCCAAAATGTGGAATGACCCTTGATCGCGGCGATTTTTGTTGGATTGGGGAGTGAAGTATACATTTCATGTAAGTGTTTTGTGTGTTTATTTACATTGATTGTTCAATGTTGGCTGGGGTGGGGAGTAGAGGGAGTTGTTTTAGAAGAGTCATTATAAAGTTAAAGGGCGGGTTGAAAGTTGGGCGAGAATATGGTATAATATGCGGCAGTTTTACGAAAGGATTCGAACAATGCAGATTACAAAGAGAGAGTTCTTGAAGAAGTTGGGTCTCGGGGCTGTTGGGCTTGCGAGTGGGGCGGTATTGGCTGATGAATATGTGGAGACGAGCGATCGGTTGCCGGCGGGGAGCGTGGGGGATCCAGACAATGTGTGGTTCGGGAAGCATATGTTCGATTTGAAGCACACGATGGAGGATGGTCCGAGCGCGTATATGGCGAATGGGAAAGTGATGCAGCCGGCGCGCGAGGTGCCAATTTTTCACGAGACGGATGTTGTCGTGGTGGGGGGAGGTCCGGCAGGATTTGCCGCGGCGGTGGCGGCGGCGCGGACGGGTGCGAAGGTGGCGCTTGTGGAGAGGTATGGATCATTGGGGGGGCTATTTACGAATGGGATGGTTCTGCTGATGATGGCGACGAGTCGGAAGGAGGAGAATGGGAAGTGGACGATGGTGACGCGTGGGATATGTGGGGAGTTTATGAAGAGGGCGGAGGCGCTTGGGGCGGATGTTTCGACGCGGAAGCCGGCGGGGGATAAGCTTTCGTATCAATGGATGCCGACGGTGGATCCGGAGGGTGCGAAGTATTTGATGGACCAGATGATTGCAGAGTCTGGGGTGGAGATGTTTTTCCACTCGTGGGGAGTCGATGTGATTCAGGATGGTGCGAAGGTGCTGGGGGTGATATTTGAATCGAAGCAAGGGCGGCAGGCGATATTGGCGAAGCAGGTGGTGGATTGCACGGGCGACGGGGATTTATTTTTTGCCGCGGGTGCGGACTATCGGCAGATTACGCATTCGATTGGATTTGTGACGCGGCTTGGGAATATGGACCGTGTGACGGCGAAGGAGACGCCGAAGGATGCGGATGGGAAGGCGCTGGAGGGGAATTGGATGCGGCGCGGGAACGAGGCGAATCCGAGCACGGCGTGGTGCAATACGCTGGGGCCGCAAGGGAATGGGCTGAGTGTGAAGGAGCTTTCGAAGGCGGAAGTTGAACAGCGGAAGTATTGGTGGGAGCATGTGCGGTTGATGCGGCGGACGCCGGGTTGGGAGCAGGTGTTTATTGCCAATACGTGTTCGCAGATTGGGCCGCGTGTGACGCGATTGATGAAGAGTGGGTGCATTGTGGACCGCGCGATGTTGAAGGGGGCGTGGGCGCCGGCGGATGCGATTGGTTGGTGCGGGGTTGATGGGCGGCATGCGGCGTTTCAGATTCCGTATCGGTCGCTTGTGCCGGAGGGGGTTGAGAATTTGCTTGCGGCGGGGCGTTGCATTGGCGCGCCGGATACGTGTGATACGTTCCGTTTGATTTGCCCGTGTTTTGTGATGGGCGAGGCGGCTGGGACGGCGGCGGCGATGGCGGCGAAGAGTGGAAAAGTGCCGCGGAACTTGGATGTGAAGGCGTTGCGCGCGACGCTTGAGGCGCATGGGGCGTTTGTTTGATGGCGGGTGTATTTGAGAGTGAGCCGCTGGCGGCGCGGATGCGGCCGCGGACGATGGACGAGGTTGTGGGGCAGGACCATATCTTGGGTCCGGGGAAGTTGCTGCGGCGTGTTATTGAGGCGGATCGGCTGACGAATGTGATATTTTATGGTCCGCCTGGATGTGGGAAGACGACGCTTGCGGAGGTGATTGCGAAGTCGACATCACGGCAGTTTGTGCGGGCGAGTGGGGTGATGTCGAACGTGGCGGATATTCGTAAGATTTGTGAGCGTGCGCGGACGGAGCTTGGTGGGCGCGGCACAATTTTGTTTATTGATGAGATTCATCGCTTCAACAAGTCGCAGCAGGATGTGTTGTTGCCGTATGTGGAAGATGGGACGGTGGTGCTGATTGGGGCGACGACGCATAATCCGAATTTCTTTATCAATACGCCGCTGACGTCGCGGTCGCTTGTATTTGAGTTGCATGCGCTTTCGTGCGAGGCGATTGGGACGATTTTGGAGCGGGCGCTTGGGGACAAGGAGCGTGGGTATGGGGAGAGCGCGGCAGTTTTGGATGAGGACGCGAAGGCGTTTTTGGCGGAGGTTTGCAATGGGGATGCGCGGCATGCGTTGACGGCTTTGGAGATTGCGATGCGGTCGACGCCGGTGGATGAGAAGGGTGTGGTGCATTTGACGCTTGGGGTGATACAGGAATGTGTGCAGCGGCGGCATGTGCAATATGACAAGACGGAGGATGGGCATTACGACACGATTTCGGCGTTTATCAAGTCGATCCGTGGGAGCGATCCGGACGCGGCAATTTATTGGTTGGGGAAGATGTTGGTGGCGGGGGAGGACCCGCGATTTATTGCGCGGCGGTTGGTGATTAGTGCGAGCGAGGATATTGGAAATGCGGACCCGCGGGGGCTTTGTGTGGCGGTGGCGGCGATGCAGGCGTGCGAGTTTGTGGGGATGCCGGAGTGTGCGATTAATTTGGCGCAGGCGACGACGTATCTGGCGAGCGCGCCGAAGTCGAATGCGAGTTGCATGGCGATTTCGGAGGCGATGGCGGATGTGGAAGCGGGGCGTGTGCAGGAGGTGCCAGAGCATTTGAAGAACAAGCATGTGAAGGCGATTGGGTCGAACGAAGTGACGGAGTATAAATATCCGCATGAGTTTGCGAATCACTATGTGAAGCAGGCGTATATGGGGGTTCAGAAGGCGTATTATCGGCCGACGGACCAAGGTTATGAAGTTGCGATTGGGCGGCGGTTGCGTGGTTTGAAAAAGGAGGAAGAGAAATGAAGTATGATAGGTTTGAGATTGACCGTGTAGAACGTGTAGAGCGTGTAGAATTTTTTAGCCGTGTAGAACATAAAGAACATAGAGATAGGTTTGGGATGTTTGAGAAGTTGATGGTGGCGGTTTGCGCGGCGGTTTTGTGTTGGGGCGCGTTTGCGGTCGAGGTGACGGCGGCGGCGTTTCCGGATGCGGATGTGGTGGTTGTGGATGAGATTGAGAAGGTGGCGTACAAGGCGGACGGGACGTATGTGGATGAGTCGGAGACGTGGACGAAGATTTTGACGGAGCGTGGGCGGCGGGATGAGAGTGTTGTGACGATTGGGTATAACGCGCGATATGGGACGGCGGCGATTGTGGCGGTGGATGTGAAAGGGACGAACGGGGAAGAGAGGGTGATTGATTTTGCCGCGACGATGAAGGAGACGACGGATAATTCGTCGATGGGGTCGAATATTGTGGATCCATTGGACCGGAAGATTGTGTGCACGATACCGGGATTGCAGATTGGCGAGACGGTGCATGTGAAGATTCGGCGGGAGGCGACGAAGAGTCGGATACAAGATCAATGGAGTGATGTGGCGGTGATGGAATGGACGCATCCGATTTTGCGGGGTGTGTATGAGGTGACGGCGCCGGCGGAGCGGCCGATCCGTTCGAAGGCGGTGCGGCATGCGTTGGGGAATGTGGTGGCGAGTGAGGTGACGAATGCGAATGGGTCGGTGGTGCATCGGTTTGAGGCGAGGAATGTGCCGCGGATGTTTCCTGAGCCTGAGATGCCGCCGATGTGGACGGAGGTGCAGAATGTGAGGTTGTCGACCGCGGCAGATTGGCGGGAGATTTCGACGTGGTATTGGAAGCTTTGCGAGCCGCATTTGGCGTGCACGACGGAGGCGATGACGAACAAGGTGAAGGAGATTGGCAAGGACGTGCGGGCGATTTTTAAGTTTGTGTCGCAAGAGGTGAGGTACATGGGATTGACGATGGAGGATGTGTCGCCTGGGTATGCGCCGCACGATGTGAATGTGACGTTTGAGAATCGGTATGGGGTGTGCCGTGACAAGGCTGGGCTGTTGGTGGCGATGTTGAGGATTGCGGGATTCAAGGCGTTTCCGGTGCTGATTAATGTGGGGGCGAAGATGGACCCGGATGTGCCGCAGCCGTATTTCAATCATGCGATTGTGGCGGTGGATCAAGGGGAGAGAGATTATTTGTTGATGGATCCGACGAATGAGAATACGAAGGATTTGTTTCCATCGTATTTGTGTGCGAAGAGTTATTTGGTGGCGCGGCCGGAGGGGGAAGAGTTGAAGACGTCGAGCGTGCCGGCGCCGGAGGAGAATGCGGTTGTGGCGAAGTCGACGGCGCGGTTGGGGAAGGATGGCGCGATGGTATTGGAGAGCGCGATTCAATTTTCGGGGATTCATGACACGGCGTATCGTGGGTCGCTTGTGCGGCGGACGGCGGAAGAGCGGCAGGCGTTTTTTGAGAAGCGGGTGCAGGCGATGGCGGGGGGTGCGGAATTGGTGAAGTGTGAAATTTTGCCGCGGGATTTGCGGGATACGGAGAAGCCGCTGGAGGTGAAGATTGTGGCGAAGTTGCCGGAGATGGTGTTGCGTGGGCGCACGGAGGATGGATTGAATGTGCCGCTGATGGGGCGGGCGCTGGGGCTTGTGGAGCGGCTTTTGGATGGGAATGCTTTGTTGGAGAAGAGGAAGTATCCGCTTGTGATGGATGTGACGGCGCAGGTGGTGGATGAGCTTTCGATTGAGCTTGGGGATGCGGTGGGCGAGGTGCGGACGTTGCCGGAGGATGTGGTGGTGACGGGCGGCTATGAGTATGAGCGGGTGTTTGGATTGACGAATGGGGTACTTCGCGTGCGGCGTGTGCAGGCGTTGGGGACGGTTGAGTTTAGTCCGGAGGAATATGCCGCGTTGAGGGAGGATTTGAAGAAGGTGGAAGCGGCGGAGCGTAGGCGGCCGATTTTTGCCGCGGACGAGACGAAGGGGGCGGATGTGCATCGGTGGTTGGAGGCGTCGGAGATTGATATTGGCGCGGTGGATGCGTGGGTGGTGACGAATGAGGTTGTGAAGGAAGTGCTGACGTACAAGGGGAAGAAGGGCGCGGCAGAAATGAAGTTTGCGTTCAATCCGACATGGAAGAATGTGGAGGTTTTGAGCGCGACGGTGTCGAATCGTGATGGGCGCGTGTGGGCGGTGAAGCCGGGTGAGATGAATGTGATGGATTGCGGTTGGGCGAGTGCGGCGCCGCGGTATCCGGCGGGGAAGTTGCTGGTGGTGAATTTGCCGTCGGTGGAGGTTGGGAGCGTCATATCGGTGAAGACGGCGACGACGGTGACGAATGCGCCTGCGCCGTTTTATGGGACGTTTTATTTTGATTCGTATGAGCCGTTGGATCGGCGTGTGGTGCGAGTGAATGGGTGGCGGCGCGAGGTCGTTTTGCCGCGGCGGTTGGCGGATGAGCCGATGCAACCGGCGGGCACGTTGTGGCGTGATTGCGAGATTATTTCGTCGAATGATTTTCATTTGGCCGCGGCGGTTTTGCGTCGGGCGGCTGATGTGAAGGCGGTAGATGAGATGGCGGGGAAGAGTGCGGAGGAGATTCGCAATTGGTTGCATCGCGCGGTGCGTGTGGTGGGGCCGAGTTTGTATGAGGTGCCGATTGAGAGGCAGTTGACGGCGAGCGAGATTGTGTTGAAGGAGCGGTATGCGACGCGGCTTGATTATGTGCGGACGTTGTGTGCGCTTTTGCGGGGCGCGGGTTATGAGGCGGATATTGTTTTTGCCGCGGCGGGGAGTGAGGATGAGCCGCAGGCGATTCGGGAGCGCGATATGTTTGGTAAGCCCAATGTGCGGGCGTTTGCGTCGGCATTGTGCCGCGTGCGGGAGCGCGTGGGCGGGTTCTTGGGGATTGGTGGCGAGGTGCGCGAGATGTTTATTGGGACTGAGAATGAATATGTGCCGCTGGGCGCGACGAGCTTTGATGGGTGCGATTATTTTGATCCTGTGACGGAAGAGTTTGGCATTGTCAAAGCGAGCGCGGCAGATTTTTGTGCGAAGGAATGTGATACGATGGCGATTCAGGTGCGTGAGAATGGCGCGGCGGATGTGGATGTGAAGGAGACGATGTGGGGCGCAGGGGTTGGTTCTTTCCGCAAGGAGCAGACGGAGATTTTGCCGGAGGATCGTTCGCGTTTGCATCAGTCTTTACTGGGCACGATTTCGCAAGCGGCGACGGCGACGAGCGACCTCAAGACGGATGTGACGGGCTATCCTGCGACGATGGAGTTTTCTTGCTATGTGCCGGATTACGCGACGCGCGAGGGCGATGTGCTGACCTTGACTGTGCCGGCTTTCACGGATCGTCTCTTTCCGCTGACGGGTTCGACGCGCACGACGCCGCTTAGAATTGCCGCGGAGACGGACGAGGAAACGATTGTGCGCGTGACGTTCCCGGCGGGCTTTACGACTATTGAACATCTGCCTGAATCCTTCCAGTTGTGCGACCCTGTGACGGGCGCGGTTTGGTGCGAAAATAAGGTGACGACCTCGACCACGGCAGATGGGGCGCTTGTTGTCACGATTACGCGCACGACGCCGCGGCGCGTTCGTTCGCAGCTTGATTCAACTTATTTCCAACTCCTTAAAGATTGGACGCGGCTGGGGGCTTCGCGTGCGAATCGCACCATCAGCGTGCGCCGCGCCGCCCAATAAAAGTGCCCCACAAACGTCCTTATTTATGGTATAATATACAACGTCTATGAAACCAGAAGAAAATACAAGTCTGAAACTCGTTCGGAACATCGGCATTGTCGCGCACATTGACGCGGGCAAAACGACGACGACCGAGCGCATCCTCTTTTACACTGGCAAGATTCACAAGCATGGCGATGTCCACGATGGCAACACGACGACTGACTTCATGATTCAGGAGCGCGAGCGCGGCATCACGATTCAGTCCGCGGCAATTTCGTGTGAATGGCAAGGCCACGCCATCAACATCATCGACACGCCCGGCCACGTTGACTTTACGATGGAAGTGGAACGTTCGTTGCGCGTTCTCGATGGGGCGGTGTGCGTCTTCTGTGCCGTTGGCGGCGTTCAGCCCCAATCCGAAACCGTCTGGCGCCAGGCCGACCGCTACAATGTGCCGCGCCTCGCCTTCATCAATAAGATGGACCGCATGGGGGCGGACTTTTCGCGCGTTGTGGAAGAATTGCGCACCAAGTTGCGTGCGCCGGCGTGCCCCATTGAACTTCCGATTGGTCGCGAAGATTCTTTCAAGGGCGTCATCGACCTTCTGGCGATGAAGGGCATCATTTATGATGAAGCGTCCGAGGGCAAAACTTTTACCGTGGGCGATATTCCCGCCGAACTTCAAGAGGAGGCCGAACTCGCGCGCGTTGAGCTCGTTGAAAAAGTTGCGGACCTCGATGAAGGCGTGATGGAAGCCTATCTTGAGAAGGGCGACCTCACAACGGACGAGCTCATTCCGGCCATTCGCCGCCTCGTCGTGGCGGGGCGCTTTGTGCCTGTTCTGTGCGGCACCTCGCTCAAGGATAAGGGCGTCCAGCCTTTGCTTGATGCCATTTGCCGCTACTTGCCTTCGCCCGAAGACCGCCCGCCGGTCGTCGCGACGGACCTCAAGTCGGGCGAAAAAGTGCCGCGCCAGCAGAATGATTCGGAGCTTCTTACCTCGCTCGTTTTCAAGATTGCGACGGACCCCTACGTCGGCCGTCTCTTCTTTGTGCGCGTCTATGGTGGCGTCCTCAAGAAAGGTGCCAACGCCTACAACCCGCGCACCAAAAAGCGCGAGCGCATCATGAAGATTGTGCGCCTCTTTGCCGACCACCAAATTGAAGTTGATGAACTTCATGCGGGCGACATCGGGGCGGTCGTCGGGCTCAAAGAATGCACGACGGGCGACACGCTTTGCTCGGAAATGAAGCCGTGCTACCTCGAACGCATCACCGCGCCACAGCCGGTCATGTTCCTCGCCATCGAACCGAAGAGCTCGGCCGACAAGGATAAGCTCGTTGATTCCATGAAAGCCCTTGCCGCGGAAGACCCGACGTGCCAATTCCGCGAAGATGAAGAGACGGGCCAAACCATTCTTTCGGGCATGGGCGAATTGCATTTGGAAATTTTGGTTGACCGTCTGAAGCGCGAATTCAAATGTGCCGCGAATGTGGGCAAGCCGATGGTGAGCTACCTCGAAACGATTACTGCCCCCGCGACGAAGGAATTCACCTTCGACCGCGAACTTGGCGGCAAGCGCCACGCCGTCACGCTTACGCTCGCGCTTTCTCCGCTTGAACGCGGCAAGGGACGCGAAATTGAATTGTCGCGCGACTTCAAGAATACGGTTGCCGACCGCCACTTGCAAGAGTGCGTTGAGCAAGGCCTGCTCGATGGCGTGATGACGGGCGTCCTCGCACGCTATCCAATGACGGACCTGCGCGTTGAATGCACCGCGGCAGTTTTGGTCGACCCCGAAATTTCGGATGAGATTGCATTCCGTAGTGCGGCGATGATGGGCTTCCGCGAAGCGGCCGAACAAGCCGCGGCAGAATTCCTCGAGCCGATTATGAAGCTTGAAATCACGACGCCGCCAGAAAGCGTGGGCGAAGTTTTGGGCGACTTGAGCGCCCGCCGCGGCACTGTCCTTAATATGGATATGCGCGGCGATTTGCAAATCATCCATGCCCACGTCCCGATGGCGCAGATGTTCGGTTACTCCACGGCGATTCGGAGTCTGACAAAGGGCCGCGCGTCGTATTCAATGGAACCGGACAAGTTTGAAATCGCGCCGAAGAACGTTCGCGACGAGATTTTGAGTCGGTAATTCCCGCGGCAGATTTGAAAAAGGGGGTTTTCGTGGGGTCGAAAACCCCCTTTTTGGGGGTACGAAAAGGGGGTCTTTTGAGATGGGAAAGGGGGTTTTTGTTATCTTTTCATTTAGGGTGTAATAGGTGAAAAAGTACGAGGTTATGGGTTTGAGGCGGGGAAGTCAGGTATTTGGCGGGATGAAATTAGGTAAAAGTACGGTACTTTTTGGCAAAATGTACGGTACTTTTTCCGAAAAAGTACGGT
>CAVIVB010000012.1:0-13982 GCA_963645785.1 bacterium | reverse complement strand
ACGTGTCCCCTTCCTTCTTCCCGCGCGGCCATGAAAATGGTGAGCTTTTGCGGGGCGATAAAGTTCAAAGCTTGCAATTTTTCGGTTTCGCCCGAGAAAAGTGCCGCGTTATTGACAAGGGCATCGAGGGGGCGATTGCCATTCAATTGGGTGGCGGCGAGGTAGGCGCGGGCGGGGCCCATGGGGTCGGTGAGGTCCATGACGAGGTCGGCCCCGGCGTCTGGGCGGTGGGAGGAAGTGATGACTTTCCAGCCGTCTTCGCGCAATTTTGCCGCGATAGCGAGCCCGATGCGCGTGGTACCACCAGTCACGAGGGCGCAACGTGGGGATTCGTTTAGCATGGGGAGGAGGCGGCGATGGTGAGCATGCCGAGGGCGTGGGTCACCGTCAATTCGCGGATTTTGTCGCGATTGCCAATGAAAAGCGCCTTTTCCGTGCGAGTACCCGAGGCCGTCGCTAAGCCGAAATAGACGAGTCCGACCGGTTTTTCAGGGGAGCCACCGCCCGGGCCGGCGATGCCGGTGACGGCCACGGCGATATCGGCTTTGAGGGCCTTGCGGGCGCCTTCCGCCATTTGCGCGGCCGTTTCCGGGCTCACCGCCCCGACCGTCGCCAAAGTTTCTTCTTTTACGCCGAGAATGTTATGTTTTGCGGCGTTAGAATAGGAAATAATGCCACCAAGGAAGACGTCGGACGCGCCTGGGACGGAGGTAATGGCCGCGCCAATGCCGCCGCCGGTGCAACTTTCGGCCGTCGCACATGTTTGGGAGGTCGCCTTGAGGAGCGCGACCAGCTTTTCTGCGATATTAGTTTGCATTGGAAAGGAGTTCGCGGGGGAGGTCGATGGGGGCGATGCCTTTCGAACGAAGGTTCGCATTCATGTTCATCCACGTCGCATAACGATAGGATTCTGGCGCTCTTTCCACACTTTGTGCCGCTTTTTCGCGCAATTCGCATTCTTGATTTTGGCGCTCGTCGAGGAGGGCGAGGTAATCTTGCACGGTGCCGCCCGCGGCGAGATAGGCCGCCATTTCCTTATGCATATAGGCGATAATGTTGCGAATTTGGCGATATTCCGGGCATTCATCCTTTTCGTGGAGGACCGGCTTTTTGCAATCCGCGGGGAAAGTGGCGAGTTCCGCTTGGGTTGGGGCTGGGGGATTCGCGTGGAGGCCCGGGCGGGCGTAATAGGCGAGGTAGCGGTCGAGGGGTGAATCGAAGAGGGTGGTCCAGCCATTATAGGCGGCGTTTGCGATAAGGGAGGCGTCGCCATGGATTTGTTGGCGGAAGGCCGGGGCCGTGAGGGCCGCGTTGCGATAGAAGAGAAGCGTTGAGAAACCCGCGGCAAAAATGAAGGTAAGCGCGGCAAAAATTATCGTTAAGAGATGTTTACGGAGGAATGTGGGGTCGTCCCCGATGACGCGGTAGGGGCGGATGCCGATCTTGCGAATTTTGGCATAGGCGTCCGCCCGGCTTTCGGCCCAAATGAAGCCTTCCTGGTTGTTACTTTCCTTAGATTGATAAAGATAGCGATACTTAATCTTCATTATTTGGAGATTGCGCGGGGTTTTTGCCCCGGCTTGATGAGGATTGGGTTTGTGGGGCCTTGGCGGCGCTCGGCGAGGACGCTTTTTTGGATGTCGCGCTGAATGGAGTTGGTGGGCTTAGGTGCCCAGCCTTCGAGGCAGGCCTGGCGGTAGGTGACGTAGCGCACGGTTTGCGAGACGGCGTTGGTGCCGGCCGGGGATGCGCGATTGGGGACGGGGACAAGGCCGCCCTCGGCCGCGGTTTGGGCGGTGGGGGCGGGGGCTTGTTGCGCCCCGGCGAGGCACGGGAAAAGTGCCGCGGCCAGGATAAGGATGATATGCGCGCGAATCATATGTTAATCACCGAGTTTCTTCAAGAAATTCGCGGCAGTTTTCGCCGATTTGCCGCCTGGATATTCTTCGACGAGCTTGCGGAATTTCTCCTTGGCGCCTTCGCGGTCGCCCATACGGTTCTTGACGATGCCCCACTTGAGGAGCATTTCATCGAGCCACGGGGCGTCGGGGTAATCCTGGAAGACGCGCTCGAGGGTTTCCACCGCGGAGGAATAATTGCGGATGGACACATCATAATCGATGAGGCGCTTGAAAGATTCGCCCGCGTAGGAGCTGGACGGATAGCGGTCCGCACATTCACGAAAAGCGCGCATTGCGCCCGAATAATCGGGTTTATGGTTATAGGATTGGGATTGGCGGGCCTGTTCTTCGAGGGCAAGGCCGATGCGGAATTGGGCCTCCGCCTTGAGGGGCGAATTGGGGAGATTGATGATGGCATTCAGGACAGAACAGGCCGAACGGACGCCATCGGCGGATTTTTCCTGGAGGCGGGCGTTGGCGATTTGCATGAAGGCGCGGTCCGCGAGGAGGGTATCCGGGAAGCGGCGGACGAGGGCGTAGCAGGTCGCGATGGCGCCTGGGAGGTCGTCCTTGACGAGGAGGAGGTTCCAACGGGCTTCGTAGGCTTCCTCGAGGACGGAGCGTTCGAGGGTGTTGCGGGAGGCCAGTTCAAAGACGTCCGCGACACGGCGAAGGCCTTCATCCGCCTTCATGCGGGCGTTTTCTTGGAGGCCGACATCTTTGAAGATAGTTCCCCATTTATTGAGAAGTTGGGCCTCAAGTACGAGCTTTTTGGCTTGGATGGTCGCTTCAGAGGAGTGGGCGACGATGGATTGAGGCTCAGTGGAGCCACCGATGAGGACGAGGACGTCCGCCGTGCGGGCGACTGGGGTGGTACCTTCGAGGTGCTCCTTATCCATATATTCCGCTTCGATGCGTTCATCCACGCGCACGCCAATTTCGCCCGCGGGGAGCTTGACGGCGGGGGCGTTCGTATCTGAAGAAATTAGGCGCGGAACGATGCGACCTGCGAAGATACCGGTGCGCGGGCCGGTCTCGGTGAGGGTGAGTTCCATTTCGGACCGGGTGAGCCAGGGGGCGTCTGGAGCGGGCGGCGGGGCGATGGTTTCGCCCGGGGCGGGCTCGGGGCGCTCGCGATACTGGGTTTTGAGGATGACCGTGGCCTTGTCGGGCTGGTCGGTCGTATCAAGGTCAAAATCGCGCAATTGGAGGAATGCGGGCTGGTCAATGAAAACGCCGCGGACGCGCTGACGCTGGGCACCATCCTTGAACGAAATGACGGCCGAGGAGACTACCTTCGCATTTGCGATGAGTTTGCGGTTAATTTCGCCGGTTTCGGTGTTGGCATCGATGTAGGCAACTTCGATTGGTTCGGAGCCGTGGACGGTCAAGACGCCATCGCCCGGCTGGGACGCGGCCGCGGTTGTTTTGACGGAGGCCAGGAAGTCGCCATCGCCACGGCCGTAAGGGATGAGCTCCGCTTTTTCGCGGTCGCCCGATTTGCTGGAAAGTTCGACATAGGATTTATCGCCGAGGGTGGCCAAAACGGCCAGGTCCTTATCGTGGACATAGACGTAGACGCGCTGGCCCGCTTCGGCACGGACGACGGCGTTGGAGAGGAATTCCGACTCGGGGACGGCGGTGCCGACCATTTGATAGGCTTCCGCGGCACGTGCCCAGCGGCTGGCTTCAAAGTGGATTTGGCCGATAAGGAAGTAGGCATCGTTCGCAAAGGCGCTGGTGGGGAAGCCTTGGACGAGGCGGCGCAAGGTCATAACGGCCTCGGCCGGGGTGCCTTTGGCGACTTGCATGCGGCCAAGAAGGAGCAAGGATTCGGCTTGGACCTCGGGGCTTTCCGCGCCGAAAGCTTTGCGAAGTTCGGCTGCTGCGCGGTCAAAGTTGCGTTTATCGGTGAAATGGCGGCCAAGTTCCATGGAGGCATTGAAGCGGGCTTGGGAGGTTGGATACATGCGGATAACGGCCTCGAGCATGCTGACGGCGCGCTCGTCTTCCTTTGATTCGAGAAGCGCGATGGCGTTTTTGACCATACGCTGGGCGCGGGCCTCAATTTGCTTGGGGTTGCCACCATTGGCCGCGGCACTTTTCGCGGCGCCATTCGCGGCGGCATTAGGTGCCGCACTGAGTGTGACTGCGGCCATCAGCGCGCAAGAGAACATCAATACTGTCTTCGTCTTCATCTGCTTTTTCCTTTATATACGTTCAATTCTAAAGTGTTTTTATGAAATTTTAGTGGACTTCGTTAACCATTGCGCCGCCTGTCGCGATGCCGTAGCGTTCGAGGGCTTGGTGCGCGGCGGAAGATTGGCCAGACTTTTTCCATTCGGGGTGAGTCAAGAGACGGCGATAGAGGGCAATGGCCTTTTCCTTTTCGCCGTCCGCTTCGTGGTAGCGCGCGGCCGTGAGGACGGCTTCGGGCGCTTCCTTTTCGAAAATTGACATCAATTCATTTAAAGCGTTGTAAGCTTCCTTTTTCTTGCCCATTTGGCGGTAGGTGCGCTGGAGTTCCCAGAGCGTGCGCGGCGGCTGATTGATGTCTTGATACAGCTGGACGGCGCGCTCGGGCTTGCCAAGGCGGTCGCGGCAAAGGCCCGCGAGCTCCCATTTAGCCCGGAGGAGGCCTTCGGCATTGGGCTTACGCGCGATATATTCGTTCAGCATCATTTCGGCGCCCTTCCAATTTTCGGCGCGCGTTTCGATGGAATAGCGCATCCAGGAGGCGGCCAGGGGGTCGGAAAGGACGTCTGGCACGGTGCGGGCGAGGTCAAAGAGCCGCGCGTAGTAGAGGCAATTGAGCATTTCCCAAGCGTAACTTTCCGCCTTTTTGGGGTCCTTTATCGCTTTTATAGCGGCTTTGAGGGCTTCGGCGCGTGGGCGGATGGCGTCCACTTTGTCGTGCGTGATGGCAATGCGAAGGTCGTCTTGTAAGCCTTCCATTTTGCGGTTGGCCTGGTCATAAATGCCGCGGTGGGCGGCGTACCATTTGGCAAAAGCTTTGCGCGACGCGGCAGTTTTTTCGCGGCGGGTTGACTCCTTTGGATTGAGCAAGGACATACGCTCGTTGTAGCGGTCACGCCAATACCAACCGTGGAAATTGGCACACTCGAGGAAGAGATCCACCGCCCAACGAATGCAGTTGTAATGCTTGAGGGGGTCATCTGGGACGCCATCGGGGTAGACAAGCTCGTCAAACGCGGCATAATTGCCGAGAACCATATAGTCGACGGCCAGGTTGGCGCGGGTGCCATTCCAGAGGTCAGGCGTATTTTTGCGGTATTCAGGCGAGGTGAGGATGGAGCGAAGGAGGTCCACCGTTTCGCTTGTTTTGCCCGCTTTCCAGCGCAAATTGGCGACATAAGCGATGGCATCGCCCGTGCAGGCATAGCCCGCGGCATCGGGGTCGGTCGCAAGTGCATCGATTGTTTCGTTGCCTTTGCGCACTTCGCCCATGTCAATTTGGGTTTGGCCATAGCGATAGCGCGATGGAACCACGACCCAGCGCACATCGGGGTAGAGGTCCTGGACTTCCGCATACAGCTTGAGGGCTTGGTTGCGGTCACGTGCACATTCGCTGGCGCAACCTTGCATAAAGACCGAATAAGCGAGGATTGTTTCGTCAAAATCGCCACCTTCGGCCTGGACTTGCACCTTACGCCATTCAGCCCCCGCGGCACGATAGCGCGGGATGGCATCGGTCGAGCGGCCGCCGCGGCGCTCGAAATCCACCGCTTCGGCGAAGATTTTCACGGCACGGTCCACGCCCGCACGGACGGAAAAGTCCAAGTTTTTGTAAATATCCGTTGGCATACGCCAACTATTGTACCAGTCCCATGCGTGGACTTGGGGCGCGGCAAAAAGTGCCGCGAAAAGGAAAACTCGAATAAAAGCGTGTTTCATTTTCTTGGGCAACTTTCTCATTATTCGCCTTCATACTGCTGGAATGTGCGCGATTCTTGCAACAACAAGCCACGTGCACGGCGTGCCCATTCCGTTTCGGGGTATTCAAGGACGGTGCGCTTGAGGAAGAGATACGCATTGCGCCCATCCCTACGGCGCAGCGCGACGTCGCCCGCCCAGTAGAGGGCTTGCGCGCGCAATTCTGGCGTCGTTGAGGAGCGATAGGTTTCATCCAACGAAACAAACGCTTTAACCGCCTTTTCATACGCAAGGCTCACATTTGCAGGCGTATAGTCCAATTCCTTGCCCTTCGCCTTGGCCTCTTCTTCGGCCTTTGCCTGGAGTTTTTCCGCCTCTTTCACGTAGCAACTGCCGCACATAAAGAGGGCGCGCGGCGCTTTTTCGTGGTTCGGGAAGCGCTTTTGGAAGTTTTGATAGATGCGCGCCGAAATGTCGTAGCGCTTTTCGGTCTTATAGTAGTAGGTCGCCAAGCGAATCGTCGCATCACCCACCAATTCGGACTCCGGATAGAGGTACGTCATCTTGACGTATTCCTCGCCCGCACGCTGGTAATCGCCGAGCATTTCCAAGCAGAGCGCCTTGTGGTATTGGGCACGTGCCGCATAATCGCCTTCCGGCCAAATTGCGAGCAACTGCGAGAAGCGGGAGAGGGCTTCGGCGTAAAGTTCCATCGCCTTATCCTTGTTGCCAGCCTCCTTTTGCTCGGTCGCAAGTTCCTGATAGAGGTTCGCGAGCAAGTATTCACCCTGCACGAGGTGCGCCGAATCAGGGTAGTTCTTGAGGGCTTCTTCGAGGATATATTTGCCCTTTGCAATCGCTTCCGCGCTCTTTTCGGTCTGTTTCAGCTTGCGGTGTTCCTTGGCCTGTTCAAACAAGCATTCCGCCAAACGGAACTGCACCAAGACCGCCTGGTCCGAATCACGGAAGCGCTTCGAGAAGAGCCGCACCGTGCCGTCCGAACCCTTATGGACCGTGCCCGTCACACACAACGTATGCACCGTGCCATCCAGCGTGCGGTCATCATGATACGTAAAGGAGAGCTTATCGCCATATTTCACCGCAAAACGGTCATCCGCAATCAACATTTCCGTCGAAGCCACGCTGCCCGTCACGATGGACGGAATTTCCTCGCCTGGCGCAAACATAATTGGCCGAATCACGCCATTGAAGATACCAGAATGTGGAATTGTCTCGGTCAAGACCATGTCGCGGCCGACCTTGCTGACGAGGCTCGTCACGGCCACACGAATGCGGTCGGCATCGTCCGTCACATCGCGGTCCGCATCCTTAATCTGCACGAAGAAGCGCTCGCCCACATGTGCCGCGGTCCGTTCCGCCTTCCAGGTCGAATCCATCAACGCAAGCGATGCATCCGCCTCCAACGAGAGCGTGCGTTCCATCAACATCGTCTCGCCATCATAAATGCGCAAACGCACCTTATCGTTACCATTTACACCAATTAAGGCTGGATAATCAAGGAGCTCTTCCTTCGTTGCGCCCCGGCCCGAGCGACCCGTCAGAATCAACAAATCCTCACTCGCCGTTTCAGGCGTGCCCACAACCATATAGACCGAGCCATTGAAGCTGCCCGCCGTACGCGCCTCACGCATCGTTTCAGCACCCTTCGTCAAATGCGTGCTACGAAATGTGCCGCCCAGGGTCATCGATGTCCGCTCGACACGCGGGTCATCCCCTTCCGCTTCCGCACGTGCAAGCTCCGAAAACGCCACCGCTTCCAATGTCAACTTGGACGCATCATGCCGCGCACGCGATGGATCATTCACACGCACAAGAACAGGCGCCAGCACATTCACCGGAATCTCATTCGTCGAATCCGACTCCGCGCGCTCCATCGGCTCCGCATACAAATCTTCGCGATACAAATGTTCCACCTTCTCATTACCCGGGCGCCGACGAATCGCCTCCAACCGCGCGAGCGCCGTCGGGCTCGTATCAATTGACCGCACGATGCGCGTCTTGAAGAGTGTCAACACCGGTGTCGTCGGCTCAATCGCCTGAACCTTCGACGTCCGCACGCACGGCACGCCTGGCCGCGTATTTTCACGGTCTTCATAGCTAATTGTCAACGTTTCGTTCTTATCGACCTTCAACGCCTTCGGATGGGCATTGGCGTCATCCTTCATCGCGGTCCTCAGCAAGCCCACAAAGAAGCCCGTGTGGATATTGCCTTCTTCATGCGTGGCAGAATTCCAGTGACGATAATCCTTCACCTGTTCAAGAAGCGTCATCTTCCGCTTTTCGCCCGCGGCAGTTTCCACGATAACTTCAAGTTTATCCGCGTCCCCGCTCACATCCAGGTCCATATCATTGACCGCGACAATCAATGTATCCCCTGGCACAAAGCGATACGCCTCACGATACATCGTGGTCGGCTCGCCCCCATGATACGCCGGGCGAATCTCCTCAAAATAGAACCCAACGTCCGCATCATTGAAGCTCGACCCCATCGACTTTTCCAAAATCTTCTTGTCGCCCGAGCTCGTCGCCTCATCCGCATACCGCACCATAATGCGGTCGCCAGGCGCCACTTCCAACGTATCATTGCGTTGCGCATCCGAGAAATCGCTCTTCACCGGCAAAATCATCTTCCCGTCCGCGTCCATCGCGCTCATCTCATTCACGGTCACAGCCGGGCTCGTCCGCCCCAAGAACTCCCAACGAATCGTCCGCAACCGCACCGGCTTAGCAAACGTCGCTTCAAACCCTTCCGCCGTCCGCTTGATGACCGCACGATCCGCCACAAAGTCCACAATCTCTGGATGCGCCTTCGCGTCAAACCACTCAATCGGAATCGACTTCGGCTCCGACCCCAGCGGCTCCCACATCAATTCAAACGCATCGGCCTGATTCTGCGCCGTCACAAAAACTTCCAACCGGTGCACACCCGCCAGCATTTCGCACGAAATCAACTGCGTCGCCAAGTTCGCACCCGCGCCCGAGAAAATCGTCCGCCCATCAATCGCAATCGCGACCCAAAGCGTCCTCAGCGCATCCGACGTCTTCGCCAAACGCTGCACCCTCAAGCGCAAATAATCAAACCCCTTCGGCTGCATAAACGCACCCGAATAACGCGCCACCATCGTCCGACGATTATTATCCGGCTTGAACACAAAATTCGACACGCTCGTCGCCCGCGGCGCATCCACCTTCTCCATGAAGTCACGAATCGAATCTTCGCCACGGAATCCGCCGCGCAAGTCACACTGATATTTGAGCCCCTCACGCTTCGTGGCATCACCCGCCGGCAACGTCCCCAAACGCATCGTCGCACCCGCCAGCGAACCCGCCAAGCGAATTGACGTAATTTCAGACGGCGTTGGCACCTTTAATGTCACATTTGAGACAACATGCGAGGCCATCGTATCCACTTCAAACCACTTGCCCGGCTGGCTATCCGAAAGCGATTGCCACTTCCCATCGCGCGTCGAATTGATCACATCGCCCGCATTGAAGCCAACGGCCGTATCACTTGCAAACGCACGCGGCGGCGGCAAAGCCGTCGGCACCGTCCCACGAAACACACCCGTACAAGGCGAAACTTCCTTCAAAACGACATTCTCCAGCTTATCCCCCGAAGTCGTCGAAACCGAAACCATCACCGAATCGTCCGCCCCGCCAAGCGACCGGTCCTTATCCGACACCGCGATATACAGCGGATTGCCAGGCCTCAGCGACATCGAAAGCGCATCCGTCGCCGTCGCACCGCCATCCATCACCATCGCCTCAATTTGCGCGGTCGAATCCGTCTCTTCCGTCCGCGGCGCCCCCGCACCAATCGCGAGCCGCGCATCATCCACCACCTTCAGCACTTTTGGCTTGTTGAGTGGCAACCCGCGCGCCTTCAAAAATTCAGGGTCAATCACATACGAAACCGAATCATCGCCGCGCACTTCCAACACCAAGTTCGAACAAACGCTCTTGGCCAGCTTCACATCAATCACGCCCTTGAACAAATTCGGGTCGCGCACCGATGGATACAAATGAACCATTTCCCGGTCCCCGCCAGGCGCCGTCGTCACCACAACTGGAATCGAGCTCCCCCCGCCCGCCACCGACAAATTGCGGTCCTGCACCGTAATCGCAAGCTGCTGACCCGGCCGCACCGCCGTCCGGTCCGACAAATTCCCAATCAACACTTCCGTATCGTCCACTTCCGAATTGGTCGCCAACTTCCATTGCCCTTGCAAGAACCGCGCATTCGTATGTGTAAAGTTAATCGCAAAAACCTCACGTAATTGCTTGATACATTCATCGTAATCCTTGCGCTCATACGCAATCTTCGCCAAGAAGTAGTGCGCTTCCGCCTGCACCTGCGTATCCGGTTGGCTCAACCAATACTCAAGCGTCGATTCTGCCGCGCTTGCATTGCCCGTCTCAATCTGCAAATCCACCGCACGGAACATCGCCTTACGCCCATATTCCGTCGTATTATACTTCGGATTATTCCGAATCGACTGATATTCCAACTTCGCCGCTTCGAAATTCTGCTGATCACGGAACGATTCCGCCCGCGCGAGCAACATCGCCGCCGCCAAATTCGGTGTAATCTTCGCTTCCTTCTCCAAAACCTGCGTCGCCACCGCACGCGACTTCAACAAAAGCGCGTCCTTTTTGCCGCGTTGCATCCGCAATTGATCCACCGCCCACGCCGTGAAATCTTCCGGCAAATTCACAGCTTCACGCTCAAATACCGCCAAATTCGACAATAAAAGCTTCGTCGCACGCTCCGGATTGTTCCGCGTCAATTCATCCGCCGCCACATACAACGGATACGCCGGATCCTTCTCCGAAACTGGATAAATTCCAGGCAACTTACGCGAAACTTCCGCCCGATACTTCGTCGCCGCCGTCACCAAATTCTCCTGAATCCCATCCCGATTCAACGCCGCCGTCACCAAATAAAGCGCCTCATTCGCACCCGCCGCGGCAGTTTCGTTCAGCACCTTCCCCCAGTCATAATTCCAACCATTCATCGCAAGGCCCACCGCCCGCGCCACTTTTACCATCTCAACTTCATTCGTCTTCGCAAGCGCATTCAAATACATCCGCCCATTCGCCGCCAGCGCACGATCCAAATTAACGCCCAATTCCGCCCCAGCAAGCGTCCAACGCTCATATTCATCATAAAACTGATTCGCCATCTCATAAATCTTCTGATCGCGATCCGTCGTCTTTTCCTTGCGATTCTCATTCGCCACATAATCATTCAGCCTTTCCATCAACCGATGGAATGAATTCGACTCATAATCCCCATACGTATAGCTCGGCACCGTCCGCGTCGCCACTTTCTTCATCAGCGGCAGAATCTTCTTCGCCACAACTTCCACAAACCAATCCGTATTCCCAATCTTCCTAAATGTATAATTGCCCGTAAAATCGCGCCAGTCAAGCATTTCATTGTAATAGGTCAGCGCCTTCTCCACGGGCAACTTATCCAAAACGGCCATATATCGCTTGATTTGCGCCTCAAATCGCCCATTTTCCAGCCCCAACGCAAGCACATTCCCCGTCAAATAACGATCCTCACGCGAATTCCCAACCGTGTCCAACGCCACCGCTTCCAACTGACCCCACGGAATACGCCCACGAAACGCCGCATTCGTCCGCACATTCCCAGACAAATTCCAAATTATCGACTGCAACCGATACCGCGGATACTCCTTTATTGGATGCGCCGT
Organism: bacterium; assembly: GCA_963645785.1. Lineage (GTDB taxonomy): Bacteria > Verrucomicrobiota > Kiritimatiellia > RFP12 > UBA1067 > UBA1067. The sequence goes on along the minus strand of CAVIVB010000012.1, from coordinate 2,446 downwards.
GAAAATCCCATCCATCATCTTTTCCGCCATCTTGTCCGAAACGCGCCGCTCCGCAATCCCCCAACAGAAATCCATCAACCCCGCCGCACTGATCTTCTTGAAATCAATCTCGCCCGCCAGCGTCTCATCCGTCTTCGAAATCGGATAGAACGAAAGCCCCGACCAACCGCCATTCCAGCTGTAATCCTGCGTATTCCTCAAATAAGCAATCGCCCATTTCTTCTTGAAATCATTATCAACCTTCAACTTAGGGTCATCCCGCAAGAAATTCGCCATCCATCCCCACGGCGCATCTTTCCCACTCTTCCCCATCATCGTCTCAATATACTTCCGCTTATCATCACTCGACCCCCTCGCGCAATACTCATAATACCGCCGCACCATCCACTCCATATGAGCCGTCTCAATCGGATATTGCAACTTATTCGGATAAAATTGCCCAGGAAATGCCGCAATCGCATCCGCCATAATCTTGTGCGACTCCGCCTGGAACCCCTTATTCGGCTCCGGCAAACGATACAACGCCGTATTCGCCCGCAAAAACGCATCCGAACTCGTCGCCTTCGAATTCTTCACCGTCTGCGCCCACGCCTTGAACGACGGCACCTCACCAAACGGCGTTCCCTCTCTCTTCGCCTTGATATGCGCCTGGGCTTCCTTCTCATTCCGCTCAATAAACTTCAACCAATACTTCTGCGCACCCGTCAATGCAAACAAATCCTTCAACCACCCAACTCGTTCATCCACACTCACAAAATTCGCCCAACTTTGCACAATACGCGCATGCAACCAATCCGGATTCGCTTCATTCACATTCGACCGCACATAATTCCAAATCACCCGCTTATACCCATTCACATCCTTGCACGCCGAAAACGCCGTCCACGATTCCCAATAAAGCCCATTCACATATTCACGCGGCACTTTTGGATCATTCTCATATTTCGCAATAAATGCCCGCAATTTCGACCCATCCTTCGTCTCCCGCGCCTTTTCACAAATGTTCCCCTCGCTCGTATACACTAGCACCCAATTCGGATACGCCACAAGCCCCGCATCCCGCGTAAATTCTGCCGCGGCCGCCGCATTCCATATCCCAGAATTCATCCCCGAATAATACGCATCACGGAACAATTCAGGATTCTTCTCACGGTCAATCTTCAACCCACGATAAATCTCTTCCGCCTTCCGCGATTTCCACACATTCGCATGCCCATTCGTCGTCGCATCATCAAAATATGTACGCGCACTATTACACGCCACACGGAAAAATGCCGCACGCGTCTCATTATCCTTCGACGCCCAAAAAAGCGGCGCCAACTTCGCCACCCGCGGCAACAATTCATCACGCTTCTTCTTCGCATCCTTCTGATTCCACCACCAATTGTACAAATCCCCCATGTATTCCGCCGCCCGCGGCCAAACCTTCCGATGCTTCTCGCAGTATTGAATCATCCATTCAGGTCCAATCCCATAATCCGCACGACTCCGCACCGATTCACGAAAGAGCGGCACATCGCTCATATCATACTTCATGAAAAACGCCGGCATCTTTCCCTTCGGAAATCCTTGCCAATTCCAATCAACATTGGTGAAAATATTCAAAATTTGACCACGCTCCTCCACTTTCGTGAACATCCCAAGCATCAAATCCGCGATCTTCAAAACCTCTTCCCAACGCCCCTTGTTCCGCAATTGCCACATCGTCCGATCCCCAACCCGCAACAAGTCCGCATCAGGCTTCACATTCTGCGCAAGCCGAATATACCAATCCGCCGACGGCTCCACGCGGCACAAATACCTCACCGCCTGCTCCACCTCCGGCGTCCAATTCTTCTCCTGACGCACAAAGTTTGCCAACCGATCACGATAAAAGTTGTCCTTCCCCGTCTCCCGCGCAACTTCTGCCGCGCGAAAATATCGAATCGCCGCCGTCTGCGGCTTCACACTCATCAACTCTCGCCAAGCCCGTTCTGCCGCCAGCGGATGCCCCGCCGCCACAGCCTCATCAAACTCTTTCTCGAGTTGGGAAGGACTTGCAGCCCCCGCCGCCAATCCAAAACCCATCACCAATGCCAACACGACCGCGCGCTTCGCGGCCTCACTAACTGTCATTACTTGCATGTTCTACTTCTCTTTTCTATAACTTACTATCTAGTGTTCGAATATATCTAACTTCTCGCCTAATCGACCTAATCAGACGTAAGTATGTATTATACCATATTTCAGTCCCAAATGCAACCCCCTTCCTGCATTTTCCCAAAAAATTTTCTCCTCCCGCGCGCCCCCTCCCTCCCAAAATCCGCCGCGCCCTGGTTATTGCCTTTTGCTACTAATCTTCTTCGCGGTGTGTTCATTGTGCTTGTCTTTGCGGTCGTTGCCTTTCGCCCCCAAGCCTGTTCTCACCTTCGCGGGGGCGCGGGGGGCGCCGCCCCCCGTTCTCCTT
>CAVIVB010000011.1:11905-14453 GCA_963645785.1 bacterium | reverse complement strand
GATGGTTGTGAGTGTGAGGAACCATCAGACGGTGCTGGACCATGTGCGGTGCGACTGGACGAGCTATAGCGGCTCGACGTGGTCGGGGTCGGACAATATGGCGAGCGGGAGCGGATTGAGGCTTGAGAATGGGGCGATTTTGGAGAAGGCGTCGCGCGGTTGGCCGATTCTTTTCCATAACGCGACGGATGCGTTTTTGGAGGTGTGCGGTGGTTCGCGGCTGACGTTCAAGAACAACGACAACACGTTCAGGATGAAGGGGCCCAACTCGCGGGTAGTGGTGGACGATTCGGAATTTTCGTGCAATGTGCCGGTGGGGCTGAACAACGACGGGGCGGGAGGTCCGGTGGCGTGGAAGTTCAAGGGCGCGGCGCCGCGGTTTGTGGCGGGCGGCGGGCTTGTGATGCCGGGCGCGGGCGGGGCGACGATTGAGTTTGCGCCGGAAAAGGGAGGATATGAACAGGCGCCGATTACGGTGTCGAAGGGCGTGTGTTTGGATGGGGCGGCCAGCAAGGCGACGGTGAGCATCGCGGAGAAGGCGGAGGTTTGGCACAGCGGGAAGAAGATTGACTGCGTGCTGATTGATTGTGCGGGCGGGATTAATAAGGACGCCTTTGAGTTGGTGGCGCCGAGTCGTACAAGCGGGAAGCTTTATTGGTATCCAGAAGACGCGGAGAAGCCGACGCAATTGCGTTTCAACGCCAATCTTGGCGGTTTTTGCATTCGGATTCAGTAGTCGCGCGGCAGATTTCTTATGCGCGTAACCTAGCTAAGATACGCGCGTAACGCGGCGAGATTTGGGGCGATTGGGGGATTGGCACGCGGCGAATGTGGTTTTTTTAATTGGGGGTGGGTTGAAATCTGCCACGGAGAAAGGCGCAATTTGCCCTTGAACGTTGGTCTCAAATATGGTATAATATATGATGTTTCGTTGAAGCATGAAGACATCGCAGTTTTGGTATCCGCTCCCGGAGCGATTGATAGCCCAGCATCCCGCTGAAAAGAGGGGTACTGAGCGGATGATGGTTTTGCATCGTGACACCGGCGTTTTGGAGCATAAACACATTGCCGACATCGTTGATTACATCACGGCAAATGACTTGCTCGTCGTCAATGATACGAAGGTTTTTCCGGCGCGGTTGATTGGCAAGTGGGCGGATTCGGACGGCGCGGTGGAGGTACTAATGATTGCCGCGGCACCGGAAAGCGAAACGACAAAGGAGCTTGTGTGGAACTGCATGCTCGGGAGCGGGCGAAAGTGCCGCGAGGGGCAAGAAGCGGTGTTTGGTCCGAATGGCGAGTTGCGTGTGAAGCTGTTGAAGGCGCTTTCGGGGATTGGCATGTGGAAGGTGCAATTCATTTGTGAGCGGCCGCTGATGGAGCTTCTCGATGAGTTTGGCCACACGCCTGTGCCGCCGTATGTAAAACGTGAAGGCACGCGCGAGGAAGAATTGGAAGACCGCGAGCGGTATCAGACGATTTACGCCAAGCACGTGGGGTCGGTCGCGGCGCCGACGGCGGGGCTTCATTTTACGCCGGAAATTTTTGCCGCGCTCGATGCGAAAGGCGTGAAGCGAGTGGCGGTCACGCTCCATGTGGGGCCTGGCACATTTCGACCGGTGAAGGCGGAGAACATTGAAGACCATCAAATGGACTTTGAGGCGTTCTCGGTTGGGGAAGAGACGGCCGCGGCAATTTGTGCGTGCAAGGCGCGTGGTGGGCGTGTGTTTTGTGTGGGGTCGACCACGGTGCGCACGCTTGAGACGGTGGCCTCGCGCCCACGCGAAGGGGCCGCGAATGATGACCAGCTCGTGGTGGCGGGCTCGGGCGCGTCCAACATCTTTATTTATCCACCGTATGAATTCAAGGTCTGCGACTGTATGCTGACGAATTTTCATTTGCCGCAGTCGACCTTGCTGATGATGATTTCGGCGCTCGCGGGAAGAGAGCGGGTTTTGTGTTCGTATGCAATGGCTGTCAAGGCCAACTACAAATTCTTCAGTTATGGAGATTGCATGCTCATCGTATAAATTGGGAAAAAGACTATGCCATTATTCGTACCAAAAGATCGTAAGTCGCTGTTCCGTCAATTCTTGGCGGGCATGTATGACGCTGTCATCATCACGGACCCAAATGGGCACGTGATTGAAATCAATCCGCGCGCGGAGGAGCACTTCGGCTACTCGCAAGAGGATGTCATCGACCGGCCAATTTCAATGTTGATTGCAGGGCTGTCGACGGAGATTGTCCAGCGCATTCGCCGCGGGCTTGAAGAGAATCACCGCATGCTTGTCGATGGGCGCGGCATTTGCAAGGACGGCGAAAAGTTCGCCTGCGAAGTCACGATTTCTGTCATCGATTTGATGGACCCATCGGACCTCGTCTTCACCGTGCGCAACATTGAGCGCCGGCGCAAATTGCGTGAACGTTTGCGTGCGAAAGAGAATGCATTTGAAATGGCGGACGCGGCACTTTTTGCGTGCGAACCGAATGGCCACTTCACCGAAACGAACCGCGCGTTCCTCGATATGTTTGGGCTTGACGATGT
>CAVIVB010000011.1:0-11895 GCA_963645785.1 bacterium | reverse complement strand
ATGTAGAAGATGCGCGCAAGCTCACCTTCACCGATTTGATTGATGATGACCCGTTGCCGGCGGACTTCCAAAAGGCGCTCAAGGGCGAGACATCGACCGTCGGAATTGTCGCGGAATCGGATTCGGAAGACGGCGAGGAGATTGAAGTCAAGATTGGGCCGAGCAAGTTTGGTAATCGCATCGTCGGCGTCGTCGGAAGCATTTTGAAAGTCTAAAGGAAATGCGCCGCGCACCCAAACATGCCGCGGGGATTACGTCCCTGACCGTCAGCAAAAATGATGCGAAGTTTTTGCAGGACTTCCTCGCCGCGCGTTTCAATTTGTCGCGGCGCACGGCCAAGGCGATGATTGATGGGCGCAATGTGTGGGTCAACCGCACATGTGTGTGGATTGCGCGCTACAGCCTCAACACGGGCGATACGGTCGAAATTCCAGAGACCGTCATCAAGGGCGCCATCAAACAATCCGCCCCGACAAAATCTGCCGAGCTTAGGAAGGAAGAAAAGCGCCACGTGCGCGTCCTTTGGCAGAATGATAATTACCTTGTCGCCGATAAGCCCGCTGGGCTTGTGAGTTGTGACGACCCAAAATCCGTCGAAACAATTTTGCGCGAACAAGAAAAGATTCCTACGCTTGAAGCCGTGCATCGTCTCGACCGCGATACAACAGGCTGTCTCCTCTTTGCAAAGAATCATGCGGCACATGTTGCAGCTGTCGAAATGTTCAAGACGCATCGCGTCTCCAAGGTCTATCACGCGATCACGGTCGGCTCCTTCAAGTATGCGCATCAAATGATTAACTCGCCGCTTGATGGACAAAACGCCGTTTCCAAAGTGACGCGCGAAGCCACCTCCGATGACGCGAGTTTCCTGCGTGTGCGTATTGAAACAGGCCGCACAAATCAGATTCGCCGCCACCTCGCGTCCGTGCGCGCGCCCATCATTGGCGACCGCGTCTTTGGCCTCAAGAATGCACGCGATTTGCGTATGCTACGTGTTCCGCGGCAGATGTTGCACGCCTCCACGTTGGAACTTCCCGACCCGCTGAAACCGAAGGAAGAAATCAAAGTGCATTCTCCCCTTCCCGCGGACTTTCGTTCCACCTTGCGCATCTTCGGCATGGGCAAGAGATAAACGGAGCGCGGCACTTTTGCCGCGCTCCTTTCTTTTTGTTCACTCGCTCGTGAACGTGTCTTACTTGCCAACGTTCAGAACGGTGAAGCCAAGCTTGCGCAAAGCCGCCACATCCAAGCAATTGCGCGTATCATAAACAAGCGCGGGCGTGCGCATCACGCGGCGAAGTTTCTTCCAATTGAGCTTAGAATACTCCTTCCAATCCGTCATCACAATGATGGCATCGGCATCTGCCGCGGCCTTGTAAGGATCCTCTTCATACGTGATGGCATCGCCATATTTTTCAAGGTCGTGCCGCGCGTTGGGGATGGCCTTGGGGTCGGTCACCGTCACACACGCGTGCTCTTCCATCAGCATGTCAATGACGTGCAACGACGGCGTTTCACGCGTATCGCCTGTGTCGGCCTTGAACGCAAAACCAAACACCGCAATCTTCTTATCGGAGATCGTATGGAACATCGTATCAAGCATGCGCGTGACAATGCGCTCCTGCTGCCACTCATTCATCAGAATGACCTGATTCCAATAATCTGCCGCGGGCTTGAGGCCATAACTCTCGCACAAATAAACAAGATTGAGGACATCCTTCTTGAAACAACTGCCGCCAAAGCCCGGCCCCGCCTTCAAAAACTTCGGCCCAATCCGCGCGTCCATCCCCATCACATGCGCGACCTCATCCACATCCGCGCCCGTCACTTCGCACAACGCCGACAACGCATTCACGCTCGACACACGTTGCGCCAACATCGCATTCGCCGCCAATTTCGTCAGCTCGCTCGACCACAAATTCGTCGTCACAATCCTCTCGCGCGGCACCCACGCCGCATACACCTCAACAAGCGCCTTGACCGCCTTGTCCCCTTCCTTCGTGCGCGGCCCGCCAATCAAGACGCGGTCAGGCTCCAGCAAATCGCGAATCGCCGTCCCTTCCGCCAAAAACTCTGGATTCGACAACACCGTGAACTTATGCTTGGGATGCGACGCCAGCACCTTCGCCATCGCCTCGGCCGTCCGCACCGGAAGCGTCGACTTTTCAATCACAATCTTATCCCGGTTGGCAACCTTCGAAATGTTGCGCGCCGCGGCCTCCCAGTATTGCAAATTGCTCGCACGCCCCGCACCGCGCCCAAACGTCTTCGTCGGCGTGTTGACCCCCACAAAAATGATGTCGCACTTCCGAATCGCGCCGTCAATATCCGTCGTGAAAAACAAATTTTTGCCGCGCACCTTCTTCACAATCTCGGCAAGCCCCGGCTCATAAATCGGCAAGTTCTCGGAGTTCCACGCGGCAATCCGCGCCTCCGAAATGTCGACGACGTAAACCTTGCGGTCCGGATTCTTCGCCGCAATAACCGCCATCGTCGGCCCACCAATGTAGCCCGCGCCAATACAAACTATGTCCTTATTCATAAGCCTCAACTTTCCTTTGAACTGTATGCGACACATATTATACCATAATTCCGAACAAAATGAAAGCCCCCTCTTCACATCGCGGCGAAAATATGGTATAATATACGCCATGAAGACGAAACCGCTTTTCATCGTGCTCTCCGCCCCAAGCGGATGTGGCAAAACGACGCTCATCGATATGCTCCTCCAAGAGTATAGCGACATCGTCTATTCTATTTCATGCACCTCACGCGAGCCACGCGAAGGCGAAGAAGATGGCCTCGACTACCACTTCGTCACGCGCGAACGCTTCAAGGAACTCATCCAAGAAAAGGCCTTCATCGAATACGCCCTCGTCCACGATAACTTCTACGGCACGCTCAAAGCGCCTATCCACGAAGTCCTCGCAGAAGGCAATTCCATGATCCTCGATATCGACGTCCAGGGCGCGGCAAAAGTTCGCGACTACGTCCGCTCCCTCCCCAACACCGACCCTCTCAAAATCGGCTACGTCGATATCTTCATCTCGCCACCCTCGATGGACGAATTGCGCGCGCGCCTCGAAGGCCGCGGCACCGATTCACAAGCCGTCATCGAAAAGCGCCTCCACAATGCAGAAGGCGAAATCGAACGCGCCGGCGAATACATGTTCCAAGTCACGAACGACGATCTCTCTCACTGTTTCAAACGCCTCTGCGACCTCATCGATGCCTTGAGCGGCCGCATGTAATCTCATCTCATCACATCTCACATCATCCCAATTATGAAACCTTCCAAGACCCTTTCCAAGCCCTCCAACCGCCGCCTCTCCTACGCCATGGTCGGCGGCGCCCGCGGCAGTTTTATCGGCCCCATCCATCGCATGGCCATCCGCATGGATAACCTCGCCGACCTCGTCGCCGGTTGCTTCTCGCGCCGCGCCGAAACAAACACCAAAACCGCCGAATCCCTCGGCCTCGACCCCGCACGCTGCTACCCAGACTGGCAACACCTCATCGCGGCCGAGCGCGGCAAAATTGACTTCCTCGTCATTTGCACACCCAACAATTCGCACTACGAAATTGCACGCGCCGCCCTCCTCGCTGGCCTCGACGTCATGTGCGAAAAACCCCTCTCCCTCACACTCGCCGAAGCCAACGAACTCGCACGCCTCGCCAAACGCAAACAGTGCATCCTCGGCATCCCCTTCACCTACACGGGCTACCCAATGGTCAAGGCCGCGCGCGACCTCGTCCTCAAAAATAAACTCGGCCCCATCTCCAAAATCGTCCTCGAATATTCCCAAGGCTCCTTCCGCAAACGCGATCTCACCAAGCCCCTCTCCGCTCGTAACGAATGGAAAATGGACCCCAAAATCGCCGGCAAAAGTTGCGTCGTCGCCGATATCGGCGTCCACGCCTTCACCTTGATTGAATACGTGACAGGCCTCGAAACCTCGGCCATCCTCGCCGACCTCTCTTCCTTCGCACCCGGCCATAACCTCGACGACGACGCCTCCGTCCTCATGCATTTCAAAGGCGGCGCCAAAGCCTCCGTCGTCATTTCCAAAATCGCAACCGGCGAAGAAAATGGCGTGCGCCTCCGCGTCTATGGCGAAAAGGCCGGACTCTACTGGAACCAGGAAGAGCCCAACATCCTTCACGTCAAATATCCACGCAAGCCCGAAGAAACCTACAAGCGCAACGCACCCTATATGGGTGACGAATCTGCCGCGGCCATCCGCGCCTCGCGTATCCCCGCCGGGCACCCCGAAGGCTTCATCGAGGCCTTTGCCAACATCTACGATGAATTCGTCAAGGCCGTCCGCACACGCGATAAGCGCGACTTCCCGTCCACAACCGAAGGCGTGCGCACAATGAAATTTGTCGAAGCCGTCCTCAAATCGGACGCCTCCAACAACCGCTGGATCCCCATCAAATAGCCTCAAAATTGCTCTCATAACGCGGCACTTCTGCCGCGCTCAGGAACGAATAATGCCCCACTCCACAAGGGGCTCAAGCGGCAGGCCCATAATGTTTTCATAACTGCCGCGGTAATGCGAAACAATCAAATCGCCTGATTCATCAATGTCGTATGCCCCGGCGCGATCGAGCGGATGCACACACGCCAAGTATTCCTCAATCAATTCATCCGAAAGCGTATGGAACGTCACATCACTTCGCACGACGACGACCTTCTCATCAAACGCGACGCCTGTCAAAACAACATGCGTCTTCCCCGAAAGCATCCGCAAAAAGTGCCGCGCCTCATCGAGGTCGCGTGGCTTGCCCAAAATCATATTTCGAAACGCGACAATTGTGTCCGCGCTCAAAACATTCTGATACCCCTTCTGATGGGCCGCCGCATTCTTGAGCGCGGCATTTTCCCTCACTGTCCGTTCGGGGTCATTTGGATAGCACACTTCCGCGGCATCCGTCTTGACGACTTCGAAATCGACGCCCTGCTCGGCGAGGATTTTGGCGCGGCGTGGACTGCCACTCGCTAGAATCAACCGCGGCACTTTTTTGCCTCAGCCCATGTGGCGGCTCGTCACTTCAATGACGTTCACCTGATTGCGCAACTGAAGGACGACTTGTTCCACCACGCGTTCCGTGCCAAGAATATCAATCTTCATGCGCGAAACGGTGCCATCTTCGGTCGGCCCCACATTCAAGGTTTGGATATTATAACCGCGCCCCGAAATGAGCCCCACAATCCGCGCCAAAACGCCGGGCTTATTTTCCACGAAGCAATTCAAACGATAGATTTCTTCTTTCATGTTTTGCTTTCCTTTCCGCGGCACTTATTTGAAAACCATTTCGCTGACCGACCGATTTGGCGGAATCATTGGATACACATTCGCACGCGGCTCAATGATGACTTCGACCACCGTCGTCTTTTCACTGCGCACGGCCTTGGCAATCGTCGCATCCAGCTTCGCCGGGTCAATCACGCGAAACGCCTGCGCCCCATGCGCCTCCGCGAGAAGTTTGAAGTTCGGCAAATAATCGTATGGCAAATCTTCTTCGAGATGTTCATTCTTCGGCCTTCCCTTCACCGTCAAAATCGAACCCGAATAATTGCGCTTGTAGAAAAGTTCCTGCCACTGCCGCACCATCCCAAGGCATCCATTATTAAGGATGACAAACGTGACCGGCAACTTTTGTTCGACCGCCACCACAACTTCTTCAAACGTCATTTGCGCGCCGCCATCGCCCAGAATCGCAACCGTCTTATATTCGGGCCGAGCCAACGCCGCGCCAATCGCCGCGGGAATGCCAAACCCCATCGTCCCCATCCCGCCCGACGACAAAAAGTGCCGCGGAATCGAATGACGAAAATGTTGCGCCGCCCACATCTGATTCTGCCCAACGTCCGTGACGATAATCGCCTGACCCTTCGTCGCACGGTCAACCGCCTCGACCACCGCCTGCGGCATGATGACGCCTGGATGCATCGGCTTCCACGTAATCGGCCGATGCCGCTTCCACCCTTCAATGCGGTGCAACCATTCCGGATGCGCGGCACTTTTCACCCGCGACGAAACGGTCGTCAACACATCTTTCACGTCCGCGACAATTCCCAATGCAACGCGCACATTCTTGCCAATCGAAGATGGGTCGCAATCAATGTGAACAATCTTCGCATGCGGCGCATACTTCGAAATCTTGCCCGTCACACGATCTGAAAAACGAACGCCAAAAGCCAAAATCAAATCTGCTTCATTGAGCGCCCAATTTGCCGCGGCCGTCCCGTGCATACCCGCCATGCGCAAGGCGAGTGGATCGTGTTCATCAAACGCGCCCAAGCCCATCAATGTCGTCGCGACAGGGATCCCCGCCTTATGCGCCAAGTTCGAAATATCTGCCGCGGCACCCGATGAAATCACGCCACCGCCCGCATAAATAACCGGCCGCTCCGCTTCATTAATCATCTTCGCCAGCCGATTCAATTGCGACGTCGTCGCACTCACTTCCGGATGATACGCACGCAATGAAACACGCTCTGGATACTGCGCATTCGTGAGCGCGCGTTGCACATCTTTTGGCACGTCAATCACGACTGGACCCGGCTTACCATGCGTCGCAATATAGAACGCTTGCGCCACCGTCTCAGGAATTTCATCCGCGGAATGAACGAGGAAATTGTGCTTAGAAACGCCGCGCGTAATGCCCGTCGTATCTGCCTCCTGAAACGCGTCCGTCCCAATCTGCGAAAGCGGCACCTGCCCCGTAATACACACAATCGGCACGCCATCCATGTTCGCCGTCGCAAGCCCCGTAATCGTATTCGTCGCGCCCGGTCCACTCGTCACAATGCACACGCCCGGCTTGCCCGTCGCACGCGCATACCCATCCGCCATATGAACACTCCCTTGCTCATGCCGACCCAAAACAAAACGCATCGGCGCACGCGGCAAACAATCAAACACATCCAAAATCTGCCCGCCCGGATAACCAAACAAAACTTCAGTCCCCGCCTTGACGAGACTATCCACAAGCGCTTGCGCACCCGTTCTCGATTCAATCTGCTTCATAAATTGACCTTCCTGTCAAACTTGACTTCCGATGCGGATCTGCATCTCTCTTCAAATAAAACCGCGCAGCATTTGTCGCATCCTTCGCCATCTCTTCATTCGCATCCACACCCGCAAACTTAATCAGATCCGCCGACTCAAAAAACTTCTTGAGCGACTGAGCCGAAAGCATTTGATACTCTGGCTTCGAAGCCTCCATAAAGAATTCTTCCGTCGTCAAATTCGGCGCATGAATCCCATACTTCCGTTGCACATAACGCCGCACCACCATCGTCAGTTCCACATAAAAATCCTTGTACCTTCCCTTTGCTGGAAGGTTCTTCTTGAGTAACCTCTCAAGCTCCACCTTCGCCCGCTCAATCGGACTCATCCGATGCTCCTTCACACGCCGCGCAACATACTTCACAAACCAAATTAGCCCCGCCAAAACTGCCGCGATCCCCACCAAAATAAGTGCCGCGTATCCCACCAACTTCCAACTCAAAGGCGGCAAATCTTTCTTCGGATCTGCTTCCATCCCACCCGTCACAGGCTCGCGTGCCGCCGGCCCTTCAAACCGAATCGGCCCCGCATAAAAATCTGCCGCGCCCTTCGTTGTCTCAACCCCAACCACAAACGGCGCAACCTTATATTCCGCCGCGCACGGCTCCGGCACAAGCCTCCAATTCACAACCGTCGTCACGCGCCCATCCGCGGCAGTTTTTGGTTCGTCTTCAAAATCTTCCGCCAGCGAAAATCCACGCACCCGCGGCCGCAAATCTGGCGCCACCACCTTCACGCCTTGCCCCGCCGTCATCGTCATCGTCAAAAATACACTCCGCGCCGGATCAATCTGTGTCGTCTCCGATTCCACCTTCAACTCGACGCCATTCTTCTCGACCGACAAAAGTGCCGCGCCTAACATCAAACATCTCAACAATCCAAACATCATGCGTCCCTCCCTTCGAGCGAAAACGCCTTCAACCCATTCGCCGTCGTCATCGCCGCAAACGTCTCCAAATCCATCTTCCTCAGCTCCGCCAAGAACTTCGCCGTATGCACCAAAAACGCCGGCTCATTCGCCTTCCCACGCATCGGAACAGGCGCTAAATAAGGCGAATCCGTCTCAATCAGCAATCGATCATCCGGCACCACCAACGCCGCCTCGCGCACATTATCCGCCGCCCGAAACGTGACAATCCCCGAAATCGAAATGTAAAATCCCATATCCAACAACGCGCGGCAAAATTGCACCGACCCCGTAAAACAATGAATCACACCACGCGACGGAATCTCACGCAAAATCGCCAGCGTATCTTCATCCGCCTCGCGCGTATGAATGACGACCGGCAAATCACGCTCCTTCGCCATTTGCAACTGCCGCGCAAAAAGTTCACGCTGCGCCCCGCGCGTCTCCTCCGCCCCATAATAATAATCAAGCGCAATTTCCCCAACCGCATTCGCCCCCGCCCAATCAATCCGCGGCAGTTTTTCTTCTTCTAATCCCGCCAAATCTCGATCCCACCCAAGCGCCTTCCACGTCCGCGGAAAATTTGCCGCGGCCCAACGCGCCCCTTCATTCGACTTCTCCCCACCGCCAACCGCCATCACATGCGTGACGCCCGCCGCGTGCGCACGCTCCATCAGCGCCGCAATTTCTGCCGCGCCTCCTTCAAAATGAGCGTGTGTATCAAAAAGGTCCATCGTTAGAATTTACGCTTCCACGCCAAGAAGAAAAATAACGCGCCAATCGACAGCGTCAAGAACCCCGATATGCACATCACAATCGCGAACGCATGCTCATGCGCCTGAAACGGCAACCCAATATTCATTCCGTACATCGACGCAATCAACGTCGGCACCGCCAGCATAATCGTCGCCGCCGTCAAATACTTCATCACGTTGTTCAAGTTGTTATTGATGAGCGACGCAAATGTATCGAGCGTGCCATTCAAAATGTTCGCGTGAATCGTCGCCGTCTCCAGCGCCTGCTGATATTCAACCATCGCGTCCTCAAGCTGATCCCGATCTTCTTCCGAAAGCGTAATTTGCCGCGACGTGTTCGCCCGCGCAAGCGCAATCGAGTCCGCCTTCAACGATGTCGTGAAATACACAAACGTCTTCTCAATCGTCAGCAACCTCAACAACACCTTATTTGAAATGGACTCATGCAACTCATCTTCCAAATCATTCGTCCGCAAATGAATGTCATGCAAATACCGCAAGAACAAAACACCGCCATGCCACAACAACCGAAACGCAAACCGATACTTGTCACTCGGCGGGCACACGCGGCGAATCTGATCGAGAAACGCCGTCGTCACAGGCGTCTTCGCACTGCACACCGTAATCACAATCTCGCCCACCAAAATAATGCCCAATGGCACCGTGCAATACGGCACCACCTCCGCATCCTCCACCGGACACGGCACATGCACAATCAAAAGTGCCGCGCCATCCTCATAATCAAATCGCGGCCTCTCATCGCGGTCCAACGGGTCCGTCAAAAAGTCCCGCGGCACTTGCGAATGCGTCAGCACCGCCTCAAGTTCCGTCGTCGTCGGCTCTACCAAATTAATCCAGCAGGACGGCGCAAACTCAGGTGTCTCCTTGAGCCCTCCATTCTCCCAGCGGTAAATGGTCATCATGACTGCTGCCCTCCTTCATAAACTCCTCTTACGCCAACTGCGACAAGAACCTCACATCGTTTTCGTACAGCCACCGAATATCCGGTATCCCATACTTAATCATCGCGATGCGCTCAATACCAAACCCAAACGCATACCCAGAAACTGCCGCGGCATCATACCCCACATACCCAAACACACGCGGATCCACCATCCCCGCGCCCGCAACTTCAATCCATCCCGAATCCTTGCACACCCGGCACCCCTTGCCCTTGCACACATGACACGTGAAATCCACTTCCACCGACGGCTCCGTGAACGGGAAAAAGTGCGGCCTAAATCTCACCGTCACACCCTCGCCCATCATCTCCTTCGCAAAGTACGCCAAGACACTCTTCAAATCCGCCAGCGACACCGGCTTCGTATCCACATACAATCCTTCAATCTGATGGAAGTTCGCCGAATGCGTCGCGTCCGTCGTGTCACGCCGAAATGTCCGCCCCGGACAAATCACACGAATCGGCGGCTTATTCGCCATCATCGTCCGAATCTGCACAGGCGACGTCTGCGTCCTCAATAAGCTATCCTCACCCAACCAAAACGTATCCGTCCGATCCATCGACGGATGATGCGGCGGCGTATTCAAGGCCGTGAAATTGTTGAACTTGTTTTCAATCTCTGGACCATCCGCCACCGTGAAACCAAGCCGACCAAAAATCCGCGCACTCTCCTCAATCACCCTCGAAAGCGGATGCTTCGCACCAAGACCAAACCAACGCCCCGGCAACGTCAAATCCGCCTCCGCCGCCTTCTCACTTTTCACGCCAACGCCCTTCCCCGCAAGCGCCGCCTCCACAGCCGCCTTCCACGCCTGCACCGCCTTACCAAACGCCGGCCGCTCCTCCTTCGGCACATCCTTCATCCCCTTAATCAACGCCGGAATCGAACCATTGCGCCCCACGTACTTCACGCGCAACGCCTCCACCGCCGCACCATCTGCCGCGCCCGCGATCTCCTGCAAGCTCTCCGCCTGCGCCTTCTCCAACTCTGCAAGTGTCATTTTCTTTACCTCCTAAATTTACTTCACACTAATGCCAACGGCCGACCGCACCTTCTCCAAAATAGGTGCCGCGGCCGCACGCGCCTTCTCCCCGCCCGCTCGCAAAATATCCTCGAGCGTATCCGGATCCTTCGCCAGCTCCTCACGCTTCGCTCGGAACGGATCAAACAACCGATGATACGCCTCTAGCAGCGCCTTCTTCGCATGCCCATATCCATACCCCCCCGCACGAAATGCCGCCGCCATCTGCGCCACTTCCTCCGGCGTCGCAAACAACTTGTACAACTCGTAAATCGAATTCCCCTCCGGCTCCTTCGGCTCCTCCATCGGCGTCGAATCCGTCACAATCGCCATCACCTTCTTCTTGATCGACTTCGCATCCTCAAACAATTCAATCGTGTTGTGATAGCTCTTCGACATCTTCTGCCCATCCGTCCCAGGTATCGTCGCCACCCTCTCCGGTATGTACGCATCCGGCAACTTGAACGTCTCACCATACGCATTGTTGAACTTCTGCGCCAAGTCCCGCGTCACTTCCAAATGCTGCTTCTGATCCTTCCCAACCGGTACCAAATCCGCATTCATAATCAAAATATCCGCCGCCATCAAAACCGGATACGCAAATAACCCATGCGTCGCATCCATCCCATGCGCCAACTTGTCCTTGTACGAATGGCACCGCTCCAACAAACCCATCGGAGTCAAACACGACAAATACCACGCCAGCTCCTGCACCTCCGCCACATCACTCTGACGATAAATAATCGTCCGCTCAGGATCAATCCCACACGCCAAATAATCAAGCGCCACATCCCGCGTCGATTCCCTCAACGCCTTCCCATCCCGAACCGTCGTCATCGCATGGAAATTCGCAATGAACATAAAGATCTCTTCGCCCTTCTCCTGAAGGTCGAACATCGACTTCATCGCACCGAAGTAATTGCCCCAGTGTAGCTTGCCCGAAGGCTGTATACCTGTTAGAATTCGCATAGCCACATATTATACCATATTTCGGACCAAATAACCACCCCCAAAATTCATTTTGCACGCCCCCGCAATTTGTTATAATAATGGTCGCTTTCCCCAATAAAGAAGGTCAAATCCCAGCCTCTCTTTGGTACGATTCCAGTGCGCGCAAGATAAAGTACCGCGGTAGTTTGAGAAAAGTACCGCGGTGGTTTTGTTAAAGTAC
>CAVIVB010000010.1:0-14685 GCA_963645785.1 bacterium | reverse complement strand
GGGATGATGTATTGTCGGCGATGTATGTTATTACGAATGGATATGCGAAGGTTGAAGAGATGCCGAATCCGCCGATGGAGAAGGTTGATGGGATTACGCTTTCGACTGTGGAAATTCCTGCCGCGGCCAAGGGTGGGCGCTCGATTATTACGATTTCGGGGAATGGCGAAGCATGGACGGGGGCGACATCTGCTGATTGGCTCACTTTGAATAGCACGGACGGGACGGCGACAGGTAAGAAAGTTATTTGTACAGTTGCGGCGAACGTTTCGGCAGGATCGCGGGTGGGGTATGTTTACATTGCGGGGCAGACGATAACGGTGACGCAAGCGGGGCGTGGTGCGACGGTCGAATCGCAGGTTGTGGCTGATACGGCAGGGGGAGAGGTGTTGGTTGCGATTTCTGTGACGGACGAGACGACGACGTGGGATGTGTGGACGGAATGTTCGTGGATTTCGGTTTTGACGCAAAGTGGAATAGGTTCGGGCGAAGTCAAGTTGCAGGTTGCACCGTGGAATAAGGGTGAGTCGCGCACGGGGACGGTGACGATTGCGGGGCAGGCTGTGACGGTTACGCAAGAGGCGGCTGTGGTTGAGTTATCAAAAGTGAGCGCGGCAGTTTGTGCACAAGGGGAAGATGTTTCAATTGATGTGAGTGCGGCTTCGGGCGTCGTTTGGTCAATTGAGAATGTACCGGATTGGATGACACTTGAAGGTGAGGTGCAGCGTAAGGGTACGGATGTTGTGAAGCTGACGATTCAGCCGAATACGACATACGAAGAGCGTTCGGCGGTACTGACGATTGCGGGCAAGGAATTTACGGTGACGCAAGCGGCGGCGAAGATTGAGTTTGAAGGGTCGCTCGTGCGTTATCTGCTGGCGGATGGCGGGGACTTGGTGATTACGGTGCGGGTGGATGTTGCGACGGCACCGTGGTCGATTGATATTTCGGAGGATGCAAAGGATGATTGGGTCTTTCTGATGGATGGGGATGAAGCGCGCGTAGGTAGTGATACATTTACACTTTACGTATGTGAGAGTTCGGACGCGGCAGAATTGCCGCGGGAAGCGACTGTTACGCTTGGGAATCAAGTGCTGACGATTCGTCAGGTGTCCGAGATTCCTGATCCTGTTCCGACTGTCGCGGCAGATGAGGAACTTGCTTCGGCATTGGAGGGAGCAAGGGATACACGGTTGGCGGGGAATATCAAAGATGTGACCAAGTATGCGAAGTATCATGCGTGGGTGGATAAGATCGCCGGGACGGGGGAAGCGAATTTTGCCGCGAGACAGGAGATTAAGGATTCGGGGTTGGCGTGGTTTGCGTATGCGCTCGATTTGAATAAGTTGCCAGAGAAAGTGCCGACAAATGTCGTGATTGAGACGATTGGGTCCGCGGCAGAAGGGGGCTGGGATTTGGAAGTGAAGGTTGGGGATTGCGAAGTTGGAAAGGATGCGTCCGCGGCAGATTTGGGGACGGTGTTCTCGGTTGAAGGCGCGGCAGATTTGAAGGAAGAATCCTTTAGTGCGGACAATGTGACGACGACCTTTGGCGCGGCAGGAAATGGCAAGGTCAAGGTTGGGGTGGAGCCGAAAAGTGCCGCGGGGCAGTTCTTTATTCGGGTGAAAATGACGCCTTGAGGGTCCAAAAGCTTGCGCTTTTGGGGCGGAATAGGGGAGAAATGGCCAAGCTTAGCTTGGCCATCAACGCTATTTAGGGGTAGGGGAGCGCTGCAGTTTTGGTGGGTTAGGGGCTTACGTCAGGTGTTTCCAGGGGAGAATTTAGGTAAAAGTACGGTACTTTTCTTAAAAAAGTACCGTACTTTTTCGGAAAAAGTACGGTACATTTTGCCAAAAAGTACGGTACTTTTGGCTAAATGCATGGGAGGAGTGGGCTGAAGGGGTGGGGGCGTTGCCCCTGAACCCCCAGCGGGCCGACAGAGTAAGCCGCGGCAAAACGCGGGACAGAAAAGTGGGGGCGCGGCGGATTTGGGGGATGGGGCGCGGCGGATTTTTTTTCATAATTTCACATTTCGCCCTTGACAGGGGGGGAATATGATATAATACGCTTATTGAAAATCTTAAGGAGAACTAGGATTATGAATAGGCCAGCATTTACTAGGGTTTGCGCTTTTCTTGCGATTGGCGCGGGGGTTATTTTTGCCGCGAACGCGGACGTCAAGTGGACTTACGCGAGTAATGTCCTGACGGGAATTGCCGCGGAAGGGGAGACGGCGACGGTGTTTACGCTTTCGGATGCGGGAGAGTTGAGTGTGAAGACGGCGGGGACGCAGAAGGAGATTGATTTGAGAAGTGCCGCGCTGCCAGATGGGGCGCCGTCCATCAAGACGATGGGGGTGATTGCTGGTTGTTCGGCGATGGAGACGTTGTATTTGCCGGAGAGTGTGGAAGAGTTGAAGTATGGGTTTTGTCAGAGAGCGACGGCCTTGAAGCAGATTGTGTTCCCTGCGAACTGTAAGGTGACGACGATTCCTGGCGTTGCGTTTTATTATTGCACGAAGTTGGAGGGCGTGGAGATTCCGGAGGGGGTCAAGGAGATTGGGTGGAAGGCGTTTGAGGGGGCTTCGGCGATGAGACGAGTAAAGTTGCCGGAAACGTTGGAAGTGTTGGGAGAATGTGCATTTTGCAACTGCACGGGGCTTGTGGAGGTGAAGCCGTTTCTTCCAAATAGCGTGACGAACATTGGCATACAGGCGTTTTATGGGAAGTCGGCAATGGCGATTACGAATGATTTGCGCATTGGCTTTGGCGAGAAGGAAGTGACGTTTGCGGTGGATGCGAACAATGAAAATCAGGCTTTTGCGCGGTGTTCCTTGCCGTCGGTGAAGTATGGTCCGATGGTGAAGAAAGTGCCGCGGGTGTTTTATTGTGGTGGCTATTGTGGGGTGAAGTATTTGGAAGTGGGCGAGAATGTGGTGGAATTTGATGATTGTATGGGGCTGGCGACGAATTTGGCGAAGGTTGTTTTCAAGACGACGAAGGATTTGACATTCCCGCCGCAGACGTTTTCGAACTATTCGAAGTTTCCGGGTTCGGTGAAGGAGATTGTGTTTAATGGGTGGGTGAACTGGTCGGCGGGCACGGGCAATCCATTTGGGATGTCAAGTTTTCGGAGTCGGTTTATTGTGCCAGGGGACAATGCGAAGTGGGCTAAGTACATTGCGGATGCGCGCAAGGTGCAGCCTTTTGTGGAGGCGCCTGGGAATGTTCAGAAAGCGTATTGGGATTCGGTGAAGCCGTATATTGAGGGTGCGGATGAGACGGCGCCCGTTGGCGTGACGCTCGCGGATGGGGTTATTCCTAACATTTACATTATGACGGATGGGACGGAGATGGCGAAGTCGCTTGTGGCGGTTGATACATTGCCGTCGGTGCTTGGAACGGTGGCGGTGGAGCCAGAGAGTGCGGATGGGTTGTATGAGAATGGGACGAGCGTTAAGGTGAAGTTTACGAGCGCGGCAGATGTGGAGTTTGTGTGCTGGGAAGGGGATATTGACGCGAGTGTGAAGTCGAATGCGGAGGTGACGGTGGCGGCGAATGGGGTCATCAATTTGATGCCGCGGGTGAAGGCGAACTTTCTTGCGTATGACAAGGAGGCGGGGGAGTTGACGGATGGGAACTGGGTGCTGGCGGCTTCGGGCGAGAAGGAGGGGATTGTGCTGGGGGCGTTCAAGCGGGCGAACTTTACGACGGGTGTGTCGAATTATGGTCCGAAGTATGAGGCGTTTGTGCTTGATTTGTCGAAGGATGTGCGGACGGCGGAGGGCGCGGGCGCGATTGTGGAATTTACACAACCGAAGTTTGGTTCGGCGTGTTCGTATGCGTCGAAGGTGATTTTGCCCAATACGCTGAGGAAGACGGCTTCGGGCAATGTGTTCCAAAATGCGACAATTCCGATTGAGCCGAAGTTGCCCGATAGCGTGACGACGATTGGGTCGGCACTTTTTGCGGATACGAACAATAAGAATATCAATGGGAACTTCCGCGTCGGTTTTGCGCAGGATGCGGAAGGGAATTATTTGACGACGACAATTGGAAGCGATACGTTTACGCGCGGTGGGCAGTACATGGGGCCGAAGGTGGAGATTGGACCGGGCGTGAAGTCGTTGCCGGGCAATATGTTCTGGACGGATTATGGGTGCAATTACGCAGGCGAGTTGGAGGTGTGGTTTGGTCCGAACTTGGCGAGCGCGGCAGAAACGGCGATGGGTACGAGTTTTGGCGGGACGAATGGCGTGTCGTTCCACTTCCAGGGCGACATGTTCAAGGGGACGAGTAAGATGTTTTCGAAGACGACGACGGCTAAGAGCAACTACCGCTATCGGTTCTATATTGGGGCGGAAGGGTGTAAGAAGTGGCAGGAGTTCATGGAGAACACGGATTATGTGACGCCGTGGAAGAATTTGGGTGAGACGATTCAGGCGGAATACAAGAAACATTTCAAGGGGACGCCGTATGGGCTGACGACGGCGGCCGCGGCACTTTCGGATGGTTCGGGGTTGCCTGAGGCGGTTTGGGTGATTTCGTTGAAGCCGACGGGGCTGTGCATTCGGATACAATAAGGTGTAACAAAAGGAAAACGCTTTTAGAATAGGCGAAAACTGCGGCACTCAAGGGGGATTGAAAGTGCCGCGGAAATATGGTATAATATGAGGCGAAGTAGCGAATAGGATAGATTTCAAATGAACAGACGCGATTTTATTAGGAGTATGGCGGGGGCTGGTGCGGTTCTTGCGACGGGCCGTCTTCCAGCGGTTGAGGACTTGCGACAAAAGGGAAGCGACGCTTGCGTATTTGCGAAGCGCGGCAGATTTGAGCGTTTATCGATTGCGTATGGCGCGGTTGAAATTGGGCTTGAAAGGCCGTTTTCGATTCTTCACATTTCTGACACGCATTTGACGGCGGTGGGCGAAAAGGAGGGAGAGAAGAAGCAGACGCTTCACATTGAGCGGACGCGCACGTTTGGTGGGCATCAAGAAGAGGCTTTGCGCGATTCAATTGATTGGGCTCGTCAGCATACGGATTATCTTATTCATACGGGGGATTTGATTGATTTTCAGAGTGAGGCCAACTTTGCGCTTGTGAAGAAATACTTTGGCGAAGGTATGGCGGGGTGTCTTGGGAATCATGAATTTTCGGAAAATATGTGGCTGAGTGAGCCCCAAGAGACGCCGACTGAGGGGTATAAGGATCGGTCGCGTGCACGCTTGGCGGAGGCATTTCCTTTTGATATTTCTATTCAGTCTACGGTTGTCAATGGTGTGAATTTTGTGACGATGGACGATGTATATGGCACGGTGACGCCGCGTCAGGTTGAGCGGTTTCAGGCGGAAGTGAAGCGTGGGCTTCCGATTGTGCTTGGGTTGCATGTACCTTTTTATACGGACGCGATTTTGCGTGCGGACTTGCACTTTTGGGCGACGCGCGAGTGTAAGTTTCGTCAGGCGGCACTTCCTTCTGGAGAGAGGCTGCCTTCCGAGAGTAAACGCCAGAGGCAAGACCCGACGACGCGTGATTTCATTGCGTCGCTCAAGGGGGAGAAGGCGCTGAAGGCGATTTTGGCGGGGCATTTGCATGTGACGATAGATGATCAATTTTCGCCGACGGCGCGGCAATATGTTGTGGGTGGGAACTTTCTCTTTTCTGGTCGCGAGATACTTTTTTACTAGTTGCGTAAAGAGTTGAAAATACCCCCTTCCATTTTGCGCCAGAATATGGTATAATATACACCCTTGAAGCTAGAAAGGCTTTTCAAATGGCTACAGATTGCAAAGTTGGATCGAGGATTCGGACATATCGCGAGAAGCTCAACATGAGCGTGTATGATCTCGCGCAGAAGACTGGTATCGATGAGAAGGTGATAAATTCCATCGAGAAAGGTGACGTCATGCCTGCGCTCGGGGTGTTGACAAAGGTGTCGCGCGCGTTGGGGCAGAGGCTTGGGACGTTTATGGATGACCAGTTTAAGCCGGACCCGATTGTGACGCGGGCGGCGGATTTGGATGAGTCGGCGTTGTCGCATGCGAGTGTGAATGAGCTTGGGTATGCGTCGGTGTCGCTTGCGATTGGTAAGCCGGATCGGCACATGGACCCGTTCAAGATTGAATTTGCCGCGGATGGGGTTGAGAAGGTTTCGAGCCATGAGGGTGAGGAATTGATCATTTGTGTTTCGGGCGAAGTTGAATTGACATACGGGAATGAGAAGACGGTTTTGAAGGCTGGGGACACGGCGTATTACAACTCGGTGGTGAAGCATGGGCTTCGCGCGGTGGGTGGTCAGAGCGCGTCGATTTACGGTGTTGTGTTTATGCCGTTTTGATTAGGAGGCGAGCGTCATGGGATGGTTCAAGAAGTCAGAAGAGAAGGTTGCGATTCCGCCGACGAAGGCGTTGTGGGCGGTGTGCCCGAAGTGCAAGAGTCACTTTGAGAAGTCGGTGTGGGCGGCGGCTGGACGGATTTGCCCGAAGTGCAATTATCATGGGCGTTTGACGGCGCGTGAGCGGATTGCGCAGGTGGCGGACAAGGGGAGCTTTGAGGAAGTTTTCCGCGAGGTGAGCTATTCGGACCATTTGGATTTTCATGATGCGACGGGTCCGTATAAGGACAAGGTTGAGGCGGCGATTAAGAAGACGGGAGAGACGGAATCGATTGTGATGGGGACGGCCGCGATTGATGGGCACAAGGTGATGCTTGGGGTGATGGATTTTGCGTTTATGGGCGGGAGCCTTGGGACTGGGACGGGCGAGCGGATTGCGCAGGCGTGTGAGCAGGCGATGGCGGAGAAGCGGCCGTTGATTATTTTTTCGGCGTCGGGCGGCGCGCGGATGCATGAGGGCATTTTGTCGTTGATGCAGATGGCGAAGACGAGTGCGGCGATTGGGAAGTTGAAGGCGGCGGGTTTGCCGTATATTTCGGTGTTGACAGATCCGACGACAGGTGGTGTGAGTGCGAGTTTTGCGATGCTTGGGGACATCAACATTACGGAGCCGCGGGCGTTGATTGGGTTTGCTGGGCGGCGTGTCATTGAGAACACGATTCATCAGAAATTGCCGGCGGATTTTCAGTCGGCGGAATATTTGGAGAAGCATGGGTTCATTGATCGCATCGTTGAGAGGAAAGAGATGAAGAGTTTCCTTGCGAAGATGTTGACGTACTTTGGATTCTAAGGAGGACGAGCGATGAAGAAGATGACAGCATTTGACCATGTGAAGTTGGCGCGGGACCCGAAGCGGCCGCATTTGAAGGATTATATTGGGCTTCTGTGTGAGGACTTTGTGGAGTTGCACGGCGATCGGTTGGTGAATGACGACCAGGGCTTGGTGGGCGGCTTTGCGACGATGGATGGCGAGAAGATTTTGGTGTTGGGGCATAACAAGGGCGCGACGGTGGAAGAGAACATGGTTGCGAACTTTGGTATGGCCAATCCGGATGGGTATCGGAAGGCGATGCGTTTGGCGAAGCTTGCGGAGAAGTTTCATGTGCCGGTGGTGACGTTTGTGGACACGCCGGGAGCGTATCCGGGGGACACGGCGGAGGCGCGTGGTCAGGCGGAGGCGATTGCGAAGTCGCTGGAGGTTTTTGCCGCGTTGAGGACGCCGGTTGTGGTGGTTGTGACGGGTGAAGGTGGATCTGGCGGGGCGCTGGCGATTGCGGTTGGGGACCGGGTTTTGATGATGGAGAATGCGGTGTATTCCGTGATTTCGCCGGAAGGGTGCGCGGGGATTTTGTGGCGTGATGGTGCGAAGGCGCCGGAAGCTGCCGCGGCATTGAAGATTACGGCGAAGGACCTGTTGAAGCTTGGGGTCGTTGATACGATTATCAAGGAGCCGGCGGGCGGGGCGCAGGCGGACCACAAGGCGGCCGCGGCGTTTGTCAAGGCGGCGGTGAAGGCGGCTTTGAAAGAGGTCGAGAAGATGGATTTGGATGAGCTTGTGGAGGCGCGGTATGCGCGGCTGCAGGCGATGGGAAGGTTCAATTAATTGAGCAAGATGGACGAGATGGACAAGCGGCTCATTCTGAATGTCGCGCGCATGGACCCGGATGGCGAGGAGCTGACTGGGGAAGTGGACGCGATTGATTTGGAGGAGGAGTTTGTGCATCCGTTTGGTGGGATTCGATATTGTTTGACGGCGCAGCTGTTTGGGAGCGAGCTTCTGGTGCGAGGGCATTTGGAGCAGGATTTTACGCTTGTGTGCAGCCGGTGCGGGAAGGATTTCGATACCACGATAAAGGTAGATGATTTTACGATGTCTTGTGAAGTTGCGGAGAATCAGGCGGAAGTCGATTTGACGGATGAAGCAAGAGAAAGTATTATACTCGCTTTGCCGACATACCCTGTGTGTGATGTCGAGTGCCCTGGAATCGAGCGGACGGAGGAGAAGCCGACGGACGACCGGTGGGGGGCGCTGGACGCGGTGAAGGTGGAAAAACGAACAAAGAAGAAGGAACAGTAAAATGGCAAGTCCTAAGAATAGAAAGTCGAAAATGCGTAAGCGTCAGCGTGTGGCGCAGCTTGAGAAGCCGATCTTGGCAGAGGTTGGTGAATGCCCGGAATGTGGCGCGGCGGTGCGTTCGCATCGTGCCTGCCCGAAGTGCGGGATGTATCGTGGTCGGAAGGTCGTGGCGGCAGCCAAGGCTGAATAAAGACATGTCCGGCCGGGCGAGAACGGTCCGGCTGGGCTATTTACTTTTATGGTCGTTCGGGCTTTATTGAAGGAGGTCCCGTGATGACGCGGATTGCACTTGATGCAATGGGTGGCGATTACGCGCCTGGCGAGATAGTCGTTGGGGCAGTGGAATCGGCTGTTGGCATTGCTGATGTAAAGATTTTGCTTGTGGGGCAGCTTAAGCCCATTCAGGACGAGCTTGAGAAGTTGCCGAAGGACTTGAAGGCCGCGGCACAAAAGGCGATAGAGGCGGGGACGCTTGAGATTGTTCACGCTCCTGACATTGCGGAGATGGATGAGAGTCCGGTCGATGCGGTGCGGCGGAAGAAGGATTGCTCGATTAATGTGGCGATGCGGCTTGTGAAGGAGGGGCGCGCGGATGCGTTTGTGTCGGCGGGCAATTCTGGGGCTGTGGCGACGAGCGCGATATTGAATTTGGGGCGGATACCGGGTGTGAAGCGGCCGGCGATTGCGACCATTTTGCCGACGCGTATGCCGACGCGGCCGTTGATGCTACTCGATGCGGGCGCGAATATGGATTGTCATCCGGAGTGGCTGGTGCAATTTGCGATTATGGGCGATGCGTACTCGCGTGCGGTGATTGGGCAGAAGACGCCGACGGTGGGGCTTTTGTCAATTGGTACGGAAGACTGCAAGGGCAATGAGATGACGAAGGAAACCTTTCCTCTTTTGAAGGAGGCGAAGGATTTGAACTTTGTTGGGAACATTGAAGGGCACGATCTGTACAAGGGCGAGATTGACGTCGCGGTGTGTGATGGATTTGTTGGCAACGTTGTGTTGAAGACGACGGAATCTGTCGCGCGGGCGATGGGGTACTGGCTGAAGCGCGAGTGCTTCAAGGGGCCGCTGAGGATTTTTGGGTCGCTGTTGTTGAAGGGGGCGTTTCGTGCGCTGAAGCGGCAGATGGATCCGGAAGTGTACGGTGGTGCGCCGCTTTTGGGTGTGCCGGGTGCGGTCATCATCACGCATGGCAGCTCTTCGCACAAAGCCATTTATTATGCGGTTAAGGCTGGCGTCGCGGCGGCGACGAACGACGTTTCGGGCCTCATTGCAAAATCAATCGCCGACTACGCAGAAGCGCGAAAGCAGAATACCTAATGAGCGACTACAATTTCTCGGCCATTGAAAAGAAGTGGCAGAAGTACTGGCTTGAAAATAAGACATTCAAGACTCCGAATGAATCGTCGAAGCCGAAGTTCTACTGTCTGGACATGTTCCCGTATCCGTCGGGTGCGGGGTTGCATGTGGGGCACCCGGAAGGTTATACCGCGACAGATATTTTGTGCCGGTATAAACGTATGAAGGGTTTCAATGTGTTGCATCCGATGGGGTGGGACGCATTTGGTTTGCCGGCCGAGCAATATGCGGTGGAGACGGGCACGCACCCGGCTATCACCACGAAGAAGAATGTAGATCGCTTCCGCGAACAAATTCGTTCGCTTGGGTTTAGCTACGATTGGGATCGCGAAGTCAATACGACCGATCCGAAGTACTATCGCTGGACGCAGTGGATTTTTGAGCAGCTCTACAAGAAGGGGCTTGCGTATGTGGCGGAGGTGCCGGTGAATTGGTGCCCGGCGCTGGGGACGGTTCTCGCGAATGAAGAGGTGATTGATGGGCGTTCGGAGCGCGGCAATCATCCTGTGATTCGGCGGCCGATGCGTCAATGGATGTTGAAGATTACGGCTTATGCGGAACGGCTGCTAAATGATTTGGAGACGCTTGATTGGCCGGAAGGTATCAAGGAAATGCAGCGCAATTGGATTGGCAAGTCGACGGGGGCGCTTGTTGATTTTGGCACCAATGTGGGCGCGACGATTACGGTGTATACGACGCGGTGCGATACGTTGTTTGGTGCGACGTATATGGTGTTGTCGCCGGAGCATGCGCTTGTGGCGGAGTGGCTTAAGGCGGGCAAGATTGCGAACGCGGCAGATGTTGTGGCGTATCAGAAGAAGGCCGCGACGAAGAGTGATTTGGAACGTACCGAGCTCAACAAAGAGAAGACGGGCGTGCGCTTGGAAGGGGTTGAGGGCGTCAATCCGGTGAATGGTCAGGCGCTGCCGATTTTCATTTCGGATTATGTTCTTGCGACGTATGGTACGGGCGCGATTATGGCCGTGCCGGCGCATGATGAACGCGACTTTGATTTTGCGAAGGTGTTCAATTTGCCGATTGTGCAGGTCGTGGCCGCCGCGGATAGTGACGCGGCAAAAACGGCTTCGCCCGACCCCGTGCCTTACACGGGCAACGCGGCATTTACGGATATTGCGACGGGCGTGATGGTGTCGTCGGGCTTCCTGACGGGTATGAGCGTTGCGGATGCGCGGCCGAAGATGATTGCGTGGCTTGAAGAACACAAAGTCGGCAAGGCGAAGACGCAATACAAATTGCGTGATTGGCTTTTCTCGCGGCAGCGTTATTGGGGTGAGCCGTTCCCCGTCATTCATTGGTCGGATGGCACGAACTCGCTTGTTCCAGAAGAAGATTTGCCGCTTACGTTGCCGGAGCTCGCGGACTACAAGCCGACGGGTACGGGCGAACCGCCGCTCGCGAAGGCGAAGGAATGGGTGAACGTCGTGGACCCCAAGACGGGCCGCACGGGCATTCGCGAGACAAACACCATGCCGCAATGGGCGGGCAGCTGTTGGTACTACTTGCGCTACATCGACCCGCACAACGACACGTGCTTTGCCGATCCGAAGCTTCTCAAGCAATGGCTCCCGGTCGACCTCTACGTCGGCGGCGCGGAGCACGCGGTCTTGCACCTTTTGTACTCGCGCTTCTGGCACAAGGTCCTCTTCGATCTCGGGCTCGTCCCGACCAGCGAACCATTCCACAAGCTCGTCAACCAAGGCATGATCCTCGGCACGGCCTACCGCACAAAACGCGGCGTCCTCGTCCCAATGGACAAGATTGAATGGCGCGACGGCAAGCCTTACGGCGCGGAAGAAGGCGGCGAAATGGAACCGCTCACCGAATCGCCCGCGAAGATGTCGAAGTCCCTCAAGAACGTCATCAATCCGGACGACGTCATTCGCGATTATGGTGCCGATTCCTTGCGCCTCTATGAAATGTTCATGGGCCCGTTGCAAGCGGTCAAGCCCTGGTCCACAAAGGGCGTCGAAGGTGTCCACCGCTTCCTCAAGCGTGCGAATAAACTCGTGACGGAAACGACGATTGCCGAGCGCGCGATGACGAAGGCCGAAGCGAAGAGCCTGAACACGATGATTTG
This sequence comes from bacterium, assembly GCA_963645785.1. GTDB lineage: Bacteria > Verrucomicrobiota > Kiritimatiellia > RFP12 > UBA1067 > UBA1067. The sequence goes on along the minus strand of CAVIVB010000010.1, from coordinate 2,743 downwards.
CAAAGTGGGCAACGACCTTGAAGAGATGGCGTTCAACACGGGCATTTCCGCAATGATGGTTTACATCAACGAGGCGGAAGATTTCGTCAAGGCAGGCAACGGCCTGCCGCGCGAATACCTCGAAAAGTTCGTCCTCTGCCTCGCGCCATTTGCGCCGCACTTGGGCGAAGAACTTTGGCAATTCCTGGGCCACGCAACGACGCTCGCCTACGAGCCTTGGCCCGCCTACGACCCCGCGGCACTTATTGAAGACGAGGTGGAAGTCCCCGTCCAAGTCCTCGGCAAATTGCGTGGGCGCATTCGCGTGCCAACGGCCGCGACGCCAGCCGAAATGGAAGCGGCCGCCAAAGCCAATGCGGACGTCGCCAAGTTCCTCGAAGGCAAAACAATCGTCAAGGTCATCGCCGTCCCGAAGCGGATGGTCAACTTCGTGGTGCGCTAACATGGCCTCGCTCAAATTCCTCAAAGTCATCGGCACGTGGCGCGAGGTCGCAGATGCGGCGCGCACCACAATCCGCCGCGAAGAAGGAACAGGCGAGCCTTCGCCGCGTTGGAAAAAGCGCATCCTCCTTGCCGAACATTCGCCCATCCGCAAGCTCACCTTCAATTGGAAGTGGCTCGACTTGCCGTACTGGGTCAGCGTGCATTTCGTGCGCCATAAATTCGGCATCGAACATTTCGTTTCAACCCAACGCAGCGACCGCACCGGCACGTCACGCGAGGCCTCCCGCCAAGATGCGCCCGTCATGCACGAATGCTACGCGAACGCGCAAGCGGTCATGTTCATCTCGCGCCGTCGCCTCTGCGGCCAGGCCAGCCCCGAAACGCGCGCAGCCTGGAAACTCGTCGTCGACGAAATTGCAAAACACGAACCGGAAGTCGCCGCCTGTTGCGTCCCTGAATGCGTCTATCGCGGCTTCTGCCCGGAATTCAAACCTTGCGGCTTCTGCGGCACACCCGCTTGGCAAAAGGCCGTCGACGCCTATCGCGCCGTCCCTGAAAAATCAAACTGACTCTCTTTATGGAACTCGTAGACATCGTTCGTCAAGGCTTCGAAAAAGCATTCCCCGGCGAGGACTTTTCCTCTATCAAAGTTGTCCCCGCGACCGACCCCCGCTTCGGCGATTACCAGTGCAATGACGCGCTCAAGCTCGCCAAAAAAGTCGGCCTCAAGCCACGCGATGCCGCGGCAAAAGTCGCGGAAAATATCGGCCGCGAATTGCAAGTCGAAGTCGCGGGTCCCGGCTTTCTCAACTTGACGGTCTCCCCCGAATGGCTCGCCACACAGCTCACGACGCTCGCGTCCAAACCGAAGTGCGGCATCCCCCAATCGGGCGCAGGCAAGAAGGTTGTCATCGATTATTCCTCGCCGAACGCCGCCAAGCAAATGCACATCGGCCACATCCGCTCCACCGTCATCGGCAACGCCATCGACCGCATCTTCCGCTCGCTTGGCTACACCGTCATCGCCGATAATCACCTCGGCGATTGGGGCACGCAATTCGGCATCCTCATCGTCGGCTATCGCGAATGCTTGACCGATGACGAGCGCAACAACTTGACCGTCGCCAACCTCGAAAAGTGCTACGTCCTCTCCGCGGCAAAAGCGAAGGAAAGCGAAGACTGGAAAAATAAGTGCCGCGAAGAGCTCGTCAAACTTCAACAAGGCGACGCGGACAACCTCGCCCTCTGGAAACGCTTCATCGAAATTTCCATCGGCGAATTCGAACGCATGTACGCCAAGCTCGGCATCAAGTTCGATACCTACCGCGGCGAATCTTATTACAACACCATGATGCCCGGCATCGTCGATACGCTCCTCAAGATGGGCCTCGCCAAAGAATCCGAAGGCGCCCTCATCGTGGACCTCTCCGACGAAAAACTCGGCGTCGCCATCGTGCGTAAATCAGACGGCGGCTTCAACTATACAACGAGCGACCTCGCCTGCGTCCAATCCCGCATCGCCGATTACGACCCCGAGCGCATCATCTATGTGACGGACGACCGCCAGCAACTCCACTTCAAGCAGTTCTTTTCCATCTCCGAAAAGATGGGCTTCAAGACGCGCCTCGTGCACGTTCCCTTCGGCCTCATGAGCTATCAAGGTCGCGCCATTTCAACGCGCGAAGGCAACCTCATCCGCCTCGAAGAACTCCTCGCCGAAGCCAAGCGCCGCGCCTTCGAAATCGTCAAGGAACGCGGTGGCGATGAAACTCTCGCCGAACAAATCGGCTTCGGCGCCGTCAAGTATGCCGACCTTTCGCACGACCCGGCCACGGCCATCGACTTCAATTGGGATAAGGCCCTCGCCCTCGAAGGCAATTCCGGACCCTACCTCCAATACGCCTACGCCCGCGTCTGTTCGCTTCTCGATAAAGCGCAAGTTGATTCCGCGGCACTTTCTTCCTTCGCGTTCAATCTCGCAACGCCCTCGGAAAAGCGCCTCGCGCTCCAGCTCTTGGAATTCCCCGCGGCAGTTGTCCGTGCGGCCGAAGCCTATAAACCGAGCGCCCTTGCCGACTACCTCTTCCAAACGGCCCAGCTCTATTCAAGCTTCTACCAGAATTCGCCCATCCTCAAGAGCGAGGAAGCGGTGAAGAATGCGCGCTTGAAACTCTGCGCCCTCTTTGGCGAAGTGCTGAAAACAGGCCTCAACCTCCTCGGCATCGAAACCCCGCGGCACATTTAGTTTGGTGCGATCGAGGGGGAAAATGTGCTGGGCTGAGCGCGGCAGTGAGCGCGG
>CAVIVB010000009.1:8426-15032 GCA_963645785.1 bacterium | reverse complement strand
GAGCAGATGAGGGCGCGGCGGTTTGATCGCGCGGAGAAGTTGGCGAATGAGGCGCCGACGAAGATGCTCGGTCCATTGATGCTTTGTATATTTCCGGCGGTGTTTATCATTTTGCTGGGACCAGTTTTGATGAATGCAATGAAAGGGCTGATGTAATGAAGAAGCTTGAATTAGTTGTTGTTGAGGGATTATTGAAGGGGAAGCGCTTTGCGATGAAGAGTGGCGGGGTGCGGTTGGGGCGTTCGTCGTCGAATGACATATCGATACCGGATGAGGAATTATCGCGGAATCATTGTTTGTTTGAGAGCGAGGTAGACGGGAGTATTCGGTTGACGGATTTGGCGAGTGCGAATGGGACGTATGTGAATGGGGAATCGATTGGTGCGAAGAGTGTGAAGTTGAAAGCTGGCGATGAGATACAGGTTGGGGAGACGAGTCTTGTTGTGGTAGAGGAAGGTGGCGCGGTGGAGAAGAAAGTGCCGCGTGCGAAGGAAGTGGATTTGGGATTTGGGAAGAGTGCCGCGGGTGGCGCGGGCGCGGGTGGCGCGGCGAAAGTGGGCGGGAATGAGAAGAAGCGGCGGTCGCCTGTGATGAATATTTTGTGGGCGGTGACGGTGTGTTTGTTGGGCGCGGCGATTTATGTGATTTTGTTTGGAGAGAAGGGGAAGGAGGAGATTGCGCCGGTTGAGGAGAAGGCGGAAGGCGTCGTGGAGATGCGGTATGAAAAGGTTGAGGCGGATAGCGATTCGATCTTTCGGTACTACATGGTATATCAGCCGGATGGGACGTTGAAGGTGATGATTGATGATGTGCCGAATGAGGATCGGCATATTGTGAAGAGTCGGACATTGAATGAGAAGGCGAAGGCGAGGTTGGTGGAGATTTTGACGGATCCGGAAGTGCGGGGTTTGGACCGGACGTACACGGGTTCGGAAGTGGATGCGGGGGAATTGAAGAGTTGGGAATTGCGGATTGTGTATACGACGCGCGTGAAGGTGGTGCGTGTTATTAATACGCAGGAGCCTGAGGCGTTCAAGCGGATTCGAGAGAAGTTGGAGGCGTTTTCGAAGAATGAGTTGGGGATTTGGGCGATACAATATTCGCGCGAGAAGTTGTTGGAGTTGGCGGAGAAGAGTGCGGAGAATGCGCGGATGAAATGGGACGATCGGGATGTTGAGTTTGGGAATTTGGCCTCGTCGATTGCGGCGTATCGAGAGGCGTTGTTCTATTTAGAGACGGTGAATCCGAAGCCGAATGTGTATGGGATATACAAGGAGGCGTTGGAGATGGCGGAGAAGGAATTGGGTGCGCGGTATGATGAGCAGCGGTTCAAGGCGGACAAGGCGATCAACTTGAAGGATTGGGTGGCGGCGAAGGAGGAGCTGACGATTTTGTGTGAGTTGGTGCCGGATCGTGAGGATGAGCGATATCGGGAGGCGGCGGCGAAATTGATGGATGTTGAGAAGCGGCTTGGCAAAGCGAAAGGAGCGAAGTAATGAGGAAGTTATTTTTGATGTTGGCGAGCGCGGCGGGATTGTTGGCGGCGCGCGGTGAGGTGCAAGGCGTGCGGGTTGATGTGACGAGTCAGCCGGCGGGCGTGGCGATTGTGGTGGATGGGCAGGATCGTGGTGTGACGCCGTTGACGATGTTTGATTTGCGGCCTGGCAAGCATCATGTGAAGTGTCGATTGGCGGGTTATGTGGAGCGAGATCGGTTTATTGACGTGCGCGAAGGGGTGCCGATGCAGCCGAATGTGGTGATGGAACCGGAGAAGGGGTTGTTGCTTATTAAGAGCGAGCCGGAGGGGTGCGCGATTTTGATTGATGGGGTTTCGCATGGTGTGACGCCGCGGCTGATTACGACGTTGGACGCGAAGGATGTTTACAAGGTGACGCTCAGGAAGGCGGGGTATCGCGAGAGTGTGTTTGATGTGAAGTTTGAGGGGCGGCGGCCGCTTGTGAGGGAGGAGAGGCTGGTGCTGGATTCGGGGATTATTGAAGTGGTGACGGATCCTGTTGGCGCGGAGGTGATGGTGAATGGGATTGCGCGTGGCGCGGCGCCGGTGGTGGTGAGCGATGTGCCGAAGGGGCGCGCGACGGTCAAGTTGCACATGGATGGATTTAAGGATGAGGTGCGGGAGTTGGCGGTGAATGCGGGGGATCGGCAGACGTTGTCGGTGGTGATGGAAGGCTTGCCGGGGACGTTGTCGCTGTCGTCGGTGCCAGAGGGCGCGCGGTTTTATATCAATGGGGAATTTCGTGGGAAGAGTCCGGTTGTGATTGCTGGGCTGAAGCCGGGTGCGTATCAAGTAAAGGCGGAGATGGAAGGGTACGGGACGATGCTGAGGGAAGTGACGATTGGGAATGGGTCGATGCCGCGGGAAGAGTTTAGGCTGTCGAATCAGATGGGGCGGCTTGAGGTGAAGACGTCGCCGGTTGGGGCGCGCGTATTCTTGGATGGGCGCTCGGTTGGTGTGACGAAGTCGGCGGATCCCGCGGCAGAAGTGAGCGATGTGTTGGCGATTGAGAATGTGCTGGAGGGCGAGCATGTGTTGACGGTGAAGGCGGATGGGTATGCGGAGGTTGTGCGGCATCCGAAAGTGCAGAGTATGAAGACGTTGCAACAGACGGTGAGGCTGGCGCGGATCTTTATTCCGAATGTGGAGATTTTGACGGATCAGGGGCCGCGGCAGGGTGTGCTTGTTAAGAATACGCCTGATACGATTACGATTGAAGTGAAGCCTGGGATTGAGCAGACGTTCCCGCATTCGAGCGTGCGCAAGATTGAATTTATTGGGCCGAAGAAGTGAAGACGCGGCTGGATGTTTTGTTGGTTGAGCGGGCGCTCGCGGAGAGTCGGAGCAAGGCGCAGGCGCTTGTGATGGAGGGGAAGGTGCGCGTGGCGGGGCAGGTGGAGCGCAAGAGTTCGCGGATGGTGGATGCGGGGGTTGAGGTGGAAGTTGAGGCGCCGCCGCGGTTTGTGTCGCGGGGCGGTGAGAAGTTGGAAGGGGCGTTTAGGGCGTTTGGCGCGGCAGATTTTGTGGAGCCGCTCGTGGCAGAGGGGAAGACGTGCATTGATGTGGGGAGTTCGACGGGTGGATTTACGGATTGCTTGTTGCAGCATGGCGCGGAGTTTGTGATGGCGGTGGATGTGGGGACGAATCAGTTGGCGTATAAGTTGCGGACGGATCCGCGCGTGTGGGTGAAGGAGAATTATAATGCGCGATATATGAGCGCGGCAGATTTGCCGCGGGTGCCGACGTTGGCGGTGACGGATGTGTCGTTCATTTCGCTCAAGTTGATTTTGCCGCCGATTTGTGAGGTGCTGGCGGCGGGCGGGCATATTGTGGCGTTGATCAAGCCGCAGTTTGAAGTGGGCAAGGGGAATGCGCCAGGTGGTTTGGTGCGGGATGAGGCGTTGCGGCTTGAGGCGCGTGATGGGATTATCAAGTTTGCGCAAGAGGAATTGGGGCTTGAATTGTTGGGGCTAGGGGAGTCGCCGATACGCGGGCGTGAGATGGGCAACATTGAGTATTTGAGTTATTGGAAGAAGCGCGCGTGAGGGTCCATTTTACAGGCATTGGCGGAGTTGGGATGGCGGCGCTTGCGTACTTGATGAAGGCGCGCGGGCATGCTGTGACGGGTTGCGATATTCATTCTTCGCGGCGGACGGCGTGGCTGGAGGCGTGTGGGATTCCGGTGGCGATTGGGCATGCGGCGGGGCATGTGGGCGCGGCAGATTTGGTGGTGATGACGCCGGCGGTGCATTCTGAGAATCCTGAGCGAGTCGAGGCTGAAGCGCGCGGCATTCGAAAGTGGCGCGGCGAAATGTTGGCTGAGGTCGTGAATGCGTGTGATGCGATTGCGGTGTGTGGTTCGCATGGGAAGACGACGACCGCGACATTCACGGCGAAGCTCTTGTTGGCGTTGGGCGAGCGTGTGGAATGGGCGATTGGTGGCGAGACGGGGACGTTTCCTGTGGCGGGTTGCGAAGGGCCCGAAAATAAGCCGCGTGTGCTGGTTGTAGAAGCGGATGAAAGTGATGGGACGCTTGCGTTGTATCATGCGAAAACATTGGTCGTGACGAATTGTGAGTATGACCATCCTGACCATTTCAAAACGTTTGCGGATTATCTTGCGTGTTATGATACGGCGCGGCGGCAAGCGGCAGATGTGATTGAAAGTGCCGCGCTTCGTCCGCTTGATTTTGTGGATGCGCTGGGGCTTGCCGCGCACAATCAAAAGAATGCGCGCGCGGCAGTGGAGGTCGCGCTGCGACGTGGTCATACGCTTGCGGAAATTGCGTCCGTTTTGCCGCGCGTTGTGAATGAACTTCCTGATCGGCGTTTTCAACTTTTGCGGTCCGGTGTTTATACGGACTATGCGCATCATCCGACCGAGATGGCGTGTGCGGTCGCGATGGCGAAGGAAAAGTGCCGCGGAACGTTGCGCGTTCTTTTTCAGCCGCATCGGTATTCGCGCACGAAGGCTTTGTTGGATGCGTTTCCAGCGGCGTTCAAGTTGGCGGATGAAGTTGTTTTGTGTCCAACGTATGCGGCATTTGAGACGACGATTGAAGGTGGCGACATTGCCGATTTGTATGCGGTGTGTCGTGCGCAAGGTTTGAATGTGAAGCTTGCGCGGACGTGTGAGGAGGCGTGGTGGCATGCGCGGCGCACGATGCAAGAAGGGGATATCACGCTTCTTTTGGGCGCGGGCGATATCATCAATTTGGCTCCGCTTGTGACGGCGTGGACGCCGCCTCCGACGCGGCAGATTTGGATTGGGGCGGGTTCGAACACGTGGAAGAGTGACCTTGCGACGGGCGAAGTTTATGTTCGTACGAAGGGCCGTGCAAATGAACTCGGCGCGACGTTGCGCATTCCATGGATGGCGGGCATTCCTGGCACGATTGGCGGCTGGATTCGCATGAATGCGGGCGCGTTTGGCCATTCAATTTCTGAGGTTTTGGAGCGCGTCCAGATTGATGGCGTGTGGCGCGCGGCAAGCGAATGCGGATTTGCTTATCGCACGTCGAATATCACAGGCGAGATTCAAGACTACGAATTGAAGCCCAACTTCACGGAACTTTGTGGCTCGATTTCCGCGGCAGATTTTTTGGCACGGCGTAAGCACTTTCCAGCCGGGACCAAAGGAAGCGTTTTCAAGAATCCGCCGAATGATTTTGCGGGGCGGCTATTGGAAGAGGCGGGCGCGAAAGATTTGCGCGTGGGCGGTGCGTACGTTTGGGCTGAACACGCGAATGTGATTGTCGCGGGGCCCGATGCAACGGCGTCCGATTTTCTCGCCCTCGCGCGGCTGATGCACAATCGCGTTTACTTCAAGTTTGGCATCAAGCTTGAGCCTGAAGTGCGCGGGCTCGTTTGCGATTAGGCCTTCACGCAAATTGCATCAATCATCAGCATCAGGCGCTTTTTGGCATCTGCCGCGGTTGTTTCCATTCCGAGAATAATGCGCAACGTCGTCGCTTCAAATTCGGTTAGGAAAACTTCAGTTGTCGATTCAGGTTCAATGCCGGGCACAATTTCGCCATGCTTAATGCCATCCGCCAAAAGCGCGCGAAAAGCCATGCGCAAGCCCTTCGTAAACTCAAACACTTTCGAGCCCATGTTCTCGCCCAAGCGATTCATCGCCAAAACAAAGTCGTAAATCGCCGTCAAGAACTCGCGCTTGCCAAACAAATAATCTGTCACATGAAAACACATCATCTTCAACTTCGACCGCACACTCAACGACCGCGCAATCTCCTCGCGGCACTGCGCCATAATAATGGACGCATTCGCGCGAATCGCGGCATCCAATACTTCGCGCTTATCCTTGTAATACCGATACATCACAGTCCGCGCAATCCCCGCCGCTTCCGCAATCATAATGAGCGACACATTGTTATAACCGACTTGCGAAAAAAGCCGCATTGCTTTTTCCAGAATCAATTTCCGCCGCGCTTCGTGATCAATCCTCTTTGCCATTTTATTCTTCTTTCAAACCTTTCTGATAATGCGTGGGGCGAAGCTTCCCGCTTTTTACTTCGTTCCAAAATTCTTCAAATGGATGATTCTTTGCCGTCCGCACAAAATCGATTTCGGGTGCAAAACCAACTTGCCGCGCAACATAGCCATACGCGAATTGCTCCAACGTCCGACCCATCGCACGGCAACTCATCACAAAGTCCGTCACACGCCGCAAAATAAGGTCAACGACGATGTAGCAGACAATCCCTTGCTCACCAAATTTATCCGCCGTTTGGAAGACGAAGACCTTCTTTTTTGCGTCGTCCAAGAGCGCGTCAAAACTGCCGCGGTCGCGCCGAATGGTAGTCGCATTGAATTGATTTGTCTTGCCCGCCATTTGCACGAGGCGCGGCAAATCTGCCGCGGTCGCCTCACGCGCGTCCACGCGTAAACACAACGCATCCAAATAATCATCGACGGTGGTCGCGCCCGCTGCCAAACTTTCACGCGCCGCCCGCACGGCATAATCTTGATTGCGAAGGAGGTCTTCCTTCGTTTGCCCTTCGCGCGGAAAGAAATACGTTTCAAGACGCCGCAAAAACTGCCGCGGATGAGCCATGTCATTTGGGAAGGGG
>CAVIVB010000009.1:0-8416 GCA_963645785.1 bacterium | reverse complement strand
AATAAAGACGACGCTTTCCGTGCCGAGATTGAGGGCGCGGCAGATTTCAATCAAGTTCCCCGCCTTCGGCCCCCAATTCACACCGAGGGCGGCAAAATCGCCGCGCGTCAAAGCCATGTCCGCACGAAACTCAAACGGATCATTCTTCGAAAGCAGCACAAGTAAAATGCCGCGCGCACGAAACTCAAGAAGCGCCTTTTGAAACTCGCTGTAAGGCTCGAGCGCCCCCATCCCATCTTCCGAAAGAATGCCGCGCCACAAGGTGTTATCCGCATCGACCGCAAGAACCTTCTTCACACCGCCCGTCGCCGCACGCACAAATTCAAACTCGTCCACAATCGCGCGTATCCCATCAATCGAATAGGGCATCGACGCAAGCGCCTTCATTCGCTCATCATAGAAATTGGACACCTCATCCTTCAACCATTTTTCTGCCGCGGTCACGTCATAAACGAAATCGGGCTTGAATCGGTGAAGCCCCGAATCGGGGTCGAGCATTTCTTGTCGCCACGTACCAAATCCCGCCGGCACATAAACCTCGTACCCGACCTCCCTAAAGTAGGGAGCCATCAGGTCGAGCGCGACATCACCAACGAGCGCGATTCTAGGTGCAGATACTGCCATAGCCGAATAGCGTATATTATACCATATTTCAGGCGAAGTTGCTAGTAGAAGTTGTGAAAAAAGAACGGAAAAAGAATCTCCCTACGAATGGAGGTCAATTACGCTGGAAATGGAGGGCAATTACGCTGGGAAAGGAGGTCAATCACGCTGGGAATGGAGGGCGTTCGTGGGGCGCGCTTTTTCCCCCTGTTCAGGCGGCCTTAAATATGGTATAATATATGCCTATGGAAAAGAAGATCGATTTGGTCGGTTTGACAGAACAAGAAGTCTTGGAGAGTCGCGCGAAGTTTGGTGCGAATGTGTTGACTCCGCCCAGGAAGGAATCGCTTTGGAAAAAATTTCTGGGGAAATTTTCGGATCCGCTCATTATCATTTTGCTTGTGGCATTGGGGTTGAGTGCGTCGATTAGTTTGTATGAATTTTTTGTGTTGAAGGAAGGTTTTGGGGTTTTCTTTGAGCCGCTGGGGATATTTGCCGCGGTGATGTTGGCGACGGGGTGTGCATTTATTTTTGAGGTGCGAGCGGGGAAGGCGTTTGACTTGTTGAATCAGGTGAATGATGAAGAGGCGGTGGAGGTTGTGCGTGGGGGCGTGCGGCAAAATGTGCCGCGGAAGGATGTCGTTGTTGGGGATATTGTTTTTTTGTCGACGGGCAATGAGGTGCCGGCGGATGGTGAATTGTTGGAGGCGGTGTCGATGGGGGTGGATGAATCGAGTTTGACGGGCGAGCCGATTTGTCACAAGACGACGAAGGAAGAGGAATTTGATGCGGAGGCGACGTTTCCATCAAATCGCGTGTTGCGTGGGACGAAGGTGATGGAAGGGCACGGGGTAATGAGGGTTGATGCGGTTGGGGACGCGACGGAGAATGGGAAGGTGTTTGAGGCGTCGCGAATTGAGAGTGGGGAGAAGACGCCGCTTGATGAGCAGTTGGCGGGGCTGGCGAAGGTGATTTCGCGCGTGAGTTATGTGTTGGCGGCCTTGGTGTTGGTGGGGCGGTTTGTGAGTTATTTTGGAATACATCCTGGGGATGTGTGGGCGGCGACGAATTGGGCGCACGTGGTGACGTACATGTTGGATTCGTTGATGATTGCGGTGACGTTGGTGGTGGTGTCGGTACCCGAAGGTTTGCCGATGGCGGTGACATTGAGTTTGGCGTATTCGATGCATCGGATGTTTCAGGCGAAGTTTTTGGTGCGGAAGTTACATGCGTGTGAGACGATGGGCGCGACGACGGTGATTTGTACGGACAAGACGGGGACGTTGACGCAGAATCAGATGCGCGTTCAGGCGACGGAATTTGATGCGCTTGGGAGCGAGCAGAAGTTGGGCGCGGATGAGGTGAGCGGACTGATTGCGGAAGGGATTGCGGTGAATTCAACGGCGTCGTTGAATGAGAAAGATTCTGCCGCGGTGGAGATGTTGGGGAATCCGACGGAGGGTGCGCTGATTTTGTGGTTGCGTGGGCAAGGGAAGGATTATGCGGCGTTGCGGGCGGCGGTTGAGAAGGAAGAAGAAGTTCCATTTTCGACGGAGCGCAAGTATATGGCGAGTGTGGTGAAGAGTGGGGCGCGGCGGTTTTTGTATGTGAAGGGTGCGCCTGAGATTGTGATGGGATTTTGTGCGGATGGGCGTGGCAGTTTTGGTGCGCTGAAGGAGAAGTTGCAAGGGTATCAGGCGCGGGCGCTGAGGACGTTGGGGTTTGCGTATTGCGAGTTGAAAGAGGGCGAGGCGGCGCCGATTGATGAGAAGGGGATTACGCGGAAGGACCTTGTTTTCTTGGGGTTTGTGGCGATTGCGGACCCGGTGCGGGGAGATGTGCCGGGGGCGATGCGGGCGTGTTTGGAGGCGGGGATTGGCGTCAAGGTTGTGACGGGCGATACGCCGAATACGGCGAAGGAGATTGCGCGGCAGATTGGATTGTGGACGGATGGCGATACGGAAGAGGCGATGATAACGGGGCCGGAATTTGCGGCGTTGAGCGAAGAAGAGTTGGATGCGCGCGTGGGGAAGTTGAAGGTGATTGCGCGGTCGCGGCCGATGGATAAGAAGCGGCTTGTGGAGGCGTTGAAGCGTGCGGGGGCAGTTGTTGCGGTGACGGGGGATGGGACGAATGATGCGCCGGCGTTGAAGGCGGCACATGTGGGGCTGTCGATGGGAGATGGGACGAGCGTGGCGAAGGAGGCGAGCGATGTGACGATTCTGGATAATTCGTTTGCGTCGATTGTGCGAGCGGTGATGTGGGGGCGGTCATTGTATCGGAACATTCAGCGGTTTATTTTGTTCCAGACGACGGTGAACATTGTGGCGTGTTTGACGGTTTTGATTGGTGCGTTTTTTGGGACGAAGTCGCCGCTGACGGTGACGCAGATGTTGTGGGTCAATTTGATTATGGATACGTTTGCGGCGATGGCGATGGCATCGTTGCCACCGAATCCGAGCGTGTTGAAGGAACCGCCGCGGAAGCGCGAGGCGTTTATTATTACGCGTTCGATGTGTGGGGACCTTTTGTTTGTGGGAGTTTTGTTCACGGCGCTTTTGATGGGGCTGTTGATTGTGTTTGAGCGGTTTGATGTGACGAGCCTCGCGGCGGTTTTTGCGGCGGGCGGTTGGGTGAAAAGTGCCGCGCCGAATTTGACGCCGTATGAGTTGAGCGTTTTCTTTACGGCGTTTGTGTTGTTGCAGTTTTGGAATCTTTTCCGGGTGCGGACGTTGAGGGGGACGTGGAGTTTGACGGGGTGCGGCGTGTTTTGTGGGATTGCGGGCGTCATTTTGTTTGGGCAGGTGATTCTTGTGACGTTTGGTGGACGGCTGTTTGATGTGGTGGCGCTTTCGGTTGTGGATTGGGGTATTTTGCTGGGGGCGACGCTTGTTCCACTTTTGTTTGCTTCGATAAAAGTACCCACTTCCATTCGCGGCAAAAATATGGTATAATATATCTCGCATTTAGAAAAGGACATTTGCAAATGAAACAGATTGTGATATTGACGGTGGCGGCGCTTGGCGTCGGCCTTGCGACGGCTCAAGAGGGCGGTCAGAAGTTTATGCAGCAGCAAGCCTACAACGAGATGCAACGTGTGGCGAGCCAAGTGGATGTGTTGCAGGCGAATCAGGAGGAGATTGCGTCGCGGTTGACGAAGGTGGAGCGTTCCAAGAATGAGGTGGACGCGCTCAAGGCGGAGATTGCCGCGTTGCGTTCGTCGTTGGAGCAGCTTCGTCGCGAGGTGTCGAATCAGCGCGGCGAAATTGTGAAGGATTTGTCTGGGCGTATTTCGAAGATTACGGCGGCGCAAGGTGGTGGAAGTTCTTCGTCGCGGAGGGCTGCGCCGGTTGTGACGGGTCCGCACATTGAGTACACGGTTGAGGGTGGCGATACGCTTTCGTTGATTGCTGAGGCGTTTGGGACGAGCGTTTCGAAGATTAAGGAAATGAACGGGTTGAAGAATGACAACTTGCGCATTGGGCAGAAGTTGAAAGTGCCAAAGAAATAAGGAGAAAAAAAATGAAGATACTTGTTGTTGGGTCGGGTGGACGTGAGCATGCGATTTGTTGGCGGCTTGCGCAGGATACGGAGAAGCATGCGATTTTTTGTGCGCCGGGGAATGCGGGTACGATGGATGTCGCGACGAATGTGAATATTCAGGTGAGCGATATTGCTCGGCTTGTTGCGTGGTGCGAGGCGGAGAAGCCGGACCTTGTTGTGGTGGGACCTGAGGCGCCGCTTGTGGCGGGGCTTGTGGATGAGCTGACGAGCGCGGGGATTCGTGCGTTTGGGCCGTGTGCGGCGGGTGCGCGGATGGAAGGGTCGAAGCGATTTGCGAAGGAGATTATGAACGCGGCGAAAGTGCCGACGGGGCGCGCGGACGTGTTTACGAATGCGGCGAAGGCGAAGGCGGCGCTTCCGTTTTATGGGCTTCCGGTTGTGATTAAGGCGGATGGATTGGCGGCGGGCAAGGGCGTCGTGGTGGCCGAGACGAAGAAGGAGGCTGAGGCCGCGATTGATGATATGCTCGTTGGCAATAAGTTTGGCGCGGCGGGTGCGGAAGTGTTGATTGAGGAATTTTTGGAAGGCGAGGAGTGTTCCATTCTTGCGATGGTGGATGGGACGCGGGCGGTGTTGTTGCCGAGTTCGCAAGATCATAAGCGCGTCTTTGATGGGGACAAGGGCCCGAACACAGGTGGCATGGGTGCGTATTCGCCTGCGCCGGTTGTGACGGATGCGATGTTGCCTGAGATCAAGAATAAGATTATTCTTCCGGTTGTGCGTGAACTCGCGCGGCGTGGCATTACGTACCGCGGCATTCTTTATGCGGGATTGATGATTACGCCGGAGGGTGGTCGCCTCGCCAAGAGTGGTTCGCGCATTAATGTCGTTGAATTCAATGCGCGCTTTGGGGACCCGGAGACGGAAGCCGTTTTGCCGCGCATTACGGGTAAGTTCGCACAGGCGCTGAAGCATGCCGCGGATGGTTGCTTGAAGGAAGGTGACATCACTGTTTCGGATGAATGTGCCGCGACGGTGATTATGGCGTCGGGCGGGTATCCAGGCAAGTATGCAAAGGGCAAAGTGATTTCGGGACTAGAGAAGGCAGCCGCGACGGGCGCGATTATTTTCCATTGCGGAACGGCCTTTGAGGGCGCTGACATTGCGACGAATGGCGGACGCGTTTTGAGCGTGACGGGGCTTGGCAAAGATTTACGCACGGCGGTTGATGCGGCCTATGCGGGGGTCAATAAGATTTCCTTCAAAGGCGAATTCCATCGTACCGACATTGCCCATCGCGCGTTCGAACGGTAAGATCGATGCTAGACCGAGGAGATAGGGATTTTTCAAAGAGAATATAAAAAATTTGAAATTCCCACTTGCAACTCGGTTCAAAATATGGTATACTACACTCTAAGCACGGTGGAGAAGGCAGTCTTCTTCATGCAGTGTGAAACAGAAAAGCTAGTAAATAAAGGACAAAATAGATTATGAACTTGTCACGTAGAGAGTTCTTGGGCGGGAGCGCGGCGCTTTCCGCAGCGGTGATGCTGCCTGGATGCTGCCAGTTTGGCATTTGCGGCGGTAAGCCGAAATTGGCGGTGCAGCTCTATTCGATTCGCGATTACATCAACAAGGTGGGCCTGGCGAAGGCGCTTGCGGATGTCGCGGCGATTGGTTATGAGGGCGTTGAATTCGCGGGCTATTACAACTTCAAGGCGTCGGAGATCAAGAAGATGCTCGACGACAATGGCTTGCAGGCGTGCGGCACGCACGTTGGGGCGGATGCGTTCTCGCCAGAGAAGATTAATGAGACGATTGATTTCAACCTCGGCTATGGCAACAAGTTCATTTGCTCGCCGGGCGGTGGCAATGTGCCGCCGAAGTGTGGTTGGGTCAAGGACCAGCCGCCGGCTTCGAAGGAGATTGATGATTTCGTCAAGAACCTTTGCGCGTACTACAACACCGCGGCAGAAACCGCCGCGAAGTCGGGTTGCTTGATTGGTCTTCACAACCATCAGTGGGAACACTTCGTCAAGATGCTGGATGGTTCGACCTATTGGGATTACTTCTTCAGCCACACGTGCGATAAGGTCCAGATGGAACAGGATGTGGGTTGGACGACGTGCGCGGGCTTTGATCCGTGTGCGCAGTATGTGAAGTATCCGCACCGCTCCTACACGCTTCACGCCAAGGAAAATGGCATGGGTTGCAAGGGCAAGTTCGATGCGATTCTTGGTCAGCCGGGCGAAGGCGCCAAGGGCGTCAATTGGGACAAGCTTATTCCGGTCACGATTGAGGATGGCGTGCAGTGGTACGTTGTTGAATGCGAAGTCCATGCGGACGACCTTTCGGCGATCACGCCGTCGTATGCGTTCCTCAAGACGAAAGGGCTCTAATCTATGAAGATGAATCGTCGGAACTTTTTGTTCGGTTCGGCCGCGGCAGTTACGCTTGCGGGTTGCGCGACGAACAAGGTTGGCCTGCGCGAATTGAAGCCAGGCGAAAAGCGCCGCATTGCGATGATCGGCTATGGCATTCAGATGCGCACGGCTTTGATTCCGCAGTTCCTTGATCCGAACTACGCGAAGAACGTCGAGATTGTCGCGGTTTGCGATTGCGATAAGGTGCGTGCCGCGGCAGGTGCCAAGCACATCAATGATGCGTACAAGTCGAACGGTTGCAAGGCGGTTTATGACTTCCGCGAAGTCTTGAGCGACCCCACAATTGATGCGGTGTGCATTGCGACGCCGGACCACTGGCACGCTTACATCGCGATTGAAGCGATGAAGCATGGCAAGGACGTCTACTGCGAAAAGCCGCTCACGTTCTCGCCGGAAGAATCGAAGCTCATCATTGAAGCGCAGAAGAAGTACGACCGCGTGTTCCAGACCGGTTCGATGCAGCGCAGCTGGAAGGAATTCCGCACGGCTGTGATGATCGTCCGCAATGGTTTCATTGGCGACGTGATGTATGTGGATGCGAACTACGGTATTGGCGGCAAGAAGCTGGGCGGTCCGTCGCACCCGATGCGTTTCTTCGACGATCCGAATAACGCGGCCAAGGAAGGCGCGCCGAATCCGGATGTCGATTGGGATATGTGGCTGGGGCCATCGAAGTATCGTCCGTATTCGGATCAGCTTGCGCCGCGTGGCGTGAACCACTTCTATCCGATGTTCTGGCGCTTCGACGATGAAATCGGCACGGGCTACAACGGCGACTGGGGTGCGCACCACCTCGATATCGCGCAGTGGGGCTTGGATATGGATAAGTCCGGCCCGGTCAAGGCGATTTGCTCGACCAAACCGCATTCGGTGGACCTCTATCATGGCGGCCGCCGTCAGTATGGTATGAAGATGATCTTCAAGAAGCCGTATGGCGATGTTGAACTTTACCACGGGCCGTTTGGCGTGTGGGGTACGGTGTTCTACGGAACGAAGGGTATCGTCGCCGTCAACCGCGGCAAAGTTGCGGTCTGGGTCGGCACGGGCCTCGTCAAGCCAACGGCCGAAATCCGTAAGCAGCTCGATGACGCGTCCTTCATGAAGGACAAGCTCATCGCCGCTTCGATTGGTAAGGATTATGGCACGGACGCGACCGTCAAGAAGGACAACGCGCTCGATACCGCTCTTGAGACGCTCGTCAAGCACTTCGACCTCGACAATGCCAAGGTTCAGCTTTACAAGAGCCCGAACCAGGTGCAGAACTTCTGCGAGTGCATTGAATCGCGCAAGATGACGATTTCGCCGGCGGAAGTCGGTGCACGTGGCGCGACGCTCTGCCAGATCTGCAATATGAGCTACGTCTATGACACGGGCTTTGATTGGGATCCGGAGAACTTTACGTTCGCGAATGGCACGGGTGATCCGGCGTGGCTCAAGCGCGCTTATTACCGTAACGGTTGGGACATCAAGCTCTAATTTGAGCTGATTCGAACCGCAAGGTTCACAAGAAGCCACCTCCTTTTGGGCGGTGGCTTCCTTCTTTTTCAAGCTCTGATTTCCACAAATTTGCCGCGGAACACCGAGAAGCCAGACCATTCCAAGCCTAACGTCAGGTCTTTCCAGGGAGGAATTTAGGTTAAAGTACGGTACTTTTCTTAAAAAAGTACCGTACTTTTTCGGGAAAAGTACCGTACTTTTTGGCAAAAAGTACGGTACTTTTGGCTAAATGCATACGACGAACGACCTGAGGTTCTAGCCAGTTGCGGAAAAAGTGCCGCGGAGAATGGCATAATTTCATCGAAAGAATGCGTTTATTTTCAACTTTGTTTGATTATAACCGAAAGTTCGAATACCCCCTTGACGAG